>JAFWFF010000240.1 GCA_017515765.1 Bacillota bacterium
CATGCCGACAATGACTGGGTCTGGCATCAGACCTGCGTCAAGCTTGATACTTCAGGGGACGCATGGTACGGAGAAGTCAATCCGGAATTCTGGGCTGAGGACTATATCACCCTGAGGTTCGCGGCGGCTTTCGACGGCGGCGTGGTGTACAGCAAAGAATTCACGGTCGAATGGACGGACTACTACGGGTTCGAGCGGATTGCCGGAAGCAACAGATACGAGACCGCGCAGAAGATATCCGACACGAGGCGCCTCGTTACAGGCGGCCTCATGAGCAAATACGACAACGTCATCATCGCCTGCGGGACCAACTTCGCCGATGCGCTCGGCGGAGCGTATCTCGCGGAGTGCTTTGACGCTCCGATCCTTCTCGTGAACAACAACCAGGACGTCATCGACGAAGTCGTTATGGAGATCATGAGCAATCTGGCAGATGGAGGGAAGATCTTCATTCTGGGCGGCGAAGGGGCAGTCTCCGGAGATATGGAGAAGAGGCTTGCCGCCGGCGGTTTCTCTGCGTCGCAGATCGTGCGTTTTGCCGGAAAGAACAGATATGACACCAATCTTCAGATCCTGAAATACTGCGAGGTATACAGGCTGGATATCCTTGTATGCTCCGGAAAAGACTTCCCGGACGCGCTCTCTGCATCAGCGGTCGGACTTCCGATACTTCTCGTCGGGGATTCGATATCCGATGAGGATTTTGAAACGATCGGATCCATGAAGGGGACTTCGTTTACGATCATAGGCGGCCCCGGGGCTGTATCTGAAAAGGTCGAGAAACAGCTGAAGGACAGGATGGGAGCGGAAAATGTCGGCAGGATAGCCGGAGACAACAGATACCAGACGTCGGTCAAGGTGGCGAGTCAATTCTTCGCGGATAAGCAAAGGTTTTACATTACTCTTGCTTATGGCAGGAATTTCCCCGACGGGCTTGCAGGCGGACCGCTCTGCCTGGCGCTCAGACCCGGCGCGCCGCTGATCCTGGCCGATAACACTCACTATCTGGACGCCGAGAACGCAGCGGCGGAGGTTGGCGCCAGGTTTGCCTTTGTTCTCGGAGGAGAGACTCTGATCTCCGACGAAGTGGCAGACAGGATACTTCACCACCCGGATCTCTCATGAGATCCCGGACAGCGCCGAAAGGCCGGTGGTTCCGATACATTAATAATACGAATGGAGGATCGTCAAATTGAAAAAGAGAAATGTGAAACTGCTCAGCCTGCTCCTGGCATTCGCCCTCGTCTTTACGATGGTCGGGGCGACAGCGAGCGTATCCTACGCGGAGATGCCGCTCGTATGGAATTACTGCGGTCCGATGTGGATCTGGCCCGGCAGCGGCGCGTCGGCGTGGATCAGGACGACCCAGAGCGTGACTTCAGTGACGCTGCAGGTCGAAGACGGCAGCCTTTGGCTGGACTGCGCGGAATGCACCAGCAAAGACGATAGAAACGATTACTGGTATACCAGCATATTATCTACGTCGGAGGATGAGGGAAATATATGGTACTACAGATTCAAGATCGTATACCCCGGCTCAGCGGAACCGGTCTATTACCCGGAGAACGGCTTCAGGGTCGAGTGCACGAGCGCAGTCGGCGGTGAGCGCATCTATGGGCCGAACCGTTACGATACGGCGCTTAAGGCTGCGCAGGTGTTCACCCCCTGGCCGGCGGTGGTCATAGCGTGCGGGACGAACTTCGCGGACGCCCTGGGCGGAACGTATCTCGCAACGAAGTACGAAGCGCCGATACTTTTGGTGAACAATACGTCTGCCGTGATGGACGATATCGCCGGACAGATCGGAGAGAATATTGCAGAAGACGGAAGGGTCTTCATCCTCGGAGGTACCGGAGCCGTTTCCGAATACATGGAAACCGCGCTTGCGGAACAGGGCATCCAGGCGGATAAGATTACCCGCTTCGCCGGAAAGAACCGTTACGACACCAACCTTCAGGTGCTGAAGTACTGCATGATCACCAGTGAGGAACTCATGATCTGCTGCGGGACCGAATTCGCCGACGCGCTGTCCGCGTCCGCTCTCGGATACCCCGTTGTCCTGGTGGGCAAGACCCTGACGGATGATCAAAAGGAATACTTCAAGACGCTTTCGCCGTATTATGTGAATATGGTAGGCGGGACCGGCGCCGTTCCGCAGGTCATTGAAGACTGGTTCGAGGAGAACAGCTTCCACATCTGGCGCTACGCCGGAAAGAACAGGTATGAGACATCGTACATGCTCGCTCTCGACTACTTCCTGCAGCAGAGCTACTATGTGTTCTTCGCTTACGCGAGAAACTTCCCGGACGGCCTTGCTGCAGGCCCGCTCGCGTACAGGGTGGGGGCACCGCTCCTCCTGATAGATGACGGACACTATCTGGACGCGGAGAGGTTCATCATTTTCAACGACTGCAGATACGCAATCGTGATGGGCGGGCCCGCGCTCATCGCCGACTATACGATCGAGAGGATATTGTATTCCTACGACCTGACTGACGGAGGACATGCCGGCGCTCCCGGCGCGCTCAGGGCGGCGGCTGCTGCCGGAAGAGCACCCTTCTCCGAAGAGTACCCGGTCTGGTCCAAATATCATTAGATCCCGAATGCGGGCTTCAGGCTTTTGCTTACGGATACTAAAGAAGGAGGGAGGAAAAGGTGAAAAAGAAACAGGTTAAAACAATCAGCTTATTATTGGCTCTGCTTCTTGTTATGACCATGGCAGGTGCTGTTCCAAAGGAGTCGTATGCATGGGATATCGACGGCCCGGAATTATATGACTTTTGCGGAGATCTGTGGATCCGGCCCGGAGAGAGCGCGATAGCCTGGATCCAGGCTGATCCGGGATTCAGCGAGGTGTATCTGAGGGTCTATGAAAACGGTAAATATGTCAGGGCAGTATCCTGCATATGCCCTAATGATGAAGGCGATTACTGGTATACTTTTCTTACAACGAGTGCTGATGATGACGGCAAGACGTGGCAATACGACTTCGAATTGAGACACAGCAGCGGCGCAGAAGTCTATTCCCCGGATTTCAATGTGGCGTGCACGTCATTTATCGGCGCGGACCGGATCTACGGACCCACAAGATATGATACCGCACTCAAGGCTGCAGATTGGATGCTGGAGGACTGGGGCAAGTGGTCGTGTGTTGTTATTGCCAACGGGACCGATTTCGCGGATGCGCTTGGCGGAACGTATCTTGCAACTATGAATGATGCTCCGATCCTTCTTGTGAACAATACATCCGCGGTCATGGACAAAGTCGCGGAAATCATAGGCGAGGGCATGGGCCTGGGAGGATACGACAATGTGTTCATTCTGGGCGGGACCGGAGCTGTTTCAGGATATATGGAGACAACTCTCCTGGCTCACGGCGTCAAGCCTGAACAGATAAAGCGCTTTGCCGGAAAGAACCGCTATGACACCAATATCCAGATCCTGAAATACTGCGGGGTAAAGGATCAGGAGATCATGGTATGCTGCGGCACTAATTTTGCTGACGCGCTTTCCGCATCAGCACTGGGGAACCCCATCCTGCTTGTAGGCAAGAATCTGACAGAAGAGCAGAAGGCTTACATGCTGACGCTGACGCCGTCCTATGTGAACATGGTGGGCGGAACAGGCGCTGTGCCGCAGTCGGTAGAAGACTGGTTCTCTGACAATAATTTCCAGACCTGGCGCTACGCCGGAAAGAACAGGTATGAGACTTCATACATGCTTGCTTATGATTATATATACCATCAGAGCTACTATGCATTTTTCGCCTATGCAAGAAACTTCCCGGACGGTCTGGCGGCAGGCCCCGTTGCTTACAAGAATAATGCGCCGCTCCTGCTCGTGGATAACAACAACTACCTTTATGCAGAGCAGTTTGTTGGGGACAACGGCTGCAGACAGGGCTTTGCTATGGGCGGTCCGTCCCTTATCTCAGATGCAACGGTCATGCGGATAATGACAGGTTCAGATATTTATACCACAGCCCCGATAGACTCGACATCAGAAGCAGCGGACGGCGAGAAGGCGCCTGAAGAAATTCCGGTCTGGTCCAAACGCCGGTAGGCTTCTTCCATAATAAACGCTGCCCGATCAAAGGCGCCGCAGCCGGACGCATAGCGCTGCGCCGCGCTGCAGTCAATCACAAAAAATCAAAAACCGCGGGAGACACAACCGCGGTTTTCTTTTGCTCAATTGCAATGTGGATTTAACTTATCCACCGGTGGGGACGGGTGAGCTTTATTTCTCTGCTTTCGCAGCGTTGAGTCTTTTCGCCAGACGGGAAACCTTGCGGGAAGCAGCTTTCTTATTCAGAGTGCCCTTCGCGGCGCCCTTCATGAGCTTCTTCTCGGCGTTGGCCAGATCCTTCTGAGCAGCTTCGATATCGCCCTTGGCTACGGAATCCTCAAACTGACGGACCGCTTCCTTGACGTGACCTCTTACTCTTTTGTTTCTGGCTGTCTTCTTGTCGATTACTTTGACTCTCTTTTTTGCGGATTTAATGTTTGCCATTATTACTTCACCCCACTATTCTGAATAAGCAACACTTTCAAAATCTGCAATAAACACGAACCACATTATAACGCATCAAATACTTTGACGCAAGCGTTTTATGTGGTAAAATGAGGCTTGAATTCGGCATTTCCGGGCCGATATCCAATATTTCCATCAAGGTGGTGAAACAGAATGCCTATCAAAGTACCCAACAATCTGCCTGCGGTCGATATCCTGACCAGAGAGAACGTGTTCGTCATGACGGATACCCGCGCCATGACCCAGGACATCCGTCCTCTTCAGATTCTGATACTCAACCTGATGCCCACCAAGGTCGACACCGAGACCCAGCTCACACGCCTGCTCGGGAACACTCCTCTCCAGGTGGAGCTTGAGCTGCTCCAGACCAGCACCCATAAGGCTCATAACGCTTCCGAGGAGCATATGATAGCCTTCTATAAGACCTTTGACCAGATCCGCACCAAATACTACGACGGAATGATAATAACCGGCGCGCCCGTCGAACTCATGGAGTTCGAGGAGGTCGACTACTGGGACGAGCTCTGCGAGATCATGGAGTGGTCCAAGACCCACGTCCACAGCACGCTTTACATCTGCTGGGGCGCGCAGGCAGGCCTCTACTACCATTACGGCATAAAGAAATACAAGCTCCCCGAGAAGCTCTCCGGAGTATACAAGCACACCCTCGAGTACCGCACAGGCATGCTCTTCCGCGGATTCGACGACGAATTCTACGTGCCGCATTCCAGGAACACTACCGTCCTGGAGTCCGAAGTCGCGGCCTGCCCCGACATAAAGATAATATCCAAGTCGCCCGAGGCGGGCATCTTTGCCGTGAAATCCAACGACGACCGCCAGATATTCATAATGGGGCACTCCGAGTACGACCCGGACACCCTGAAGAAGGAGTATCTCCGCGACCTGGCCGCAGGGATCGATCCGAAGATCCCCTGCAATTATTTCCCGGACGACGACCCGTCAAAGGAGCCCGTCGTCATCTGGAGATCCTGCGCCAACCTGTTCTATTCCAACTGGCTGAACTATTTCGTCTACCAGTCTACGCCCTATGACCTCAACGCGATGAGGGACCCGGCCAACATCCCGGAATTCGACAACGGGCGCTTTGATCTCATAGTCGCCAAGTTCGGCGGAAGCTCGCTGGCTGACGCGGACAGGGTCAGGAAGGTCAGGGACATCATATTCGACGACGAGAAGAGAAGGTTCATAGTGGTATCCGCTCCCGGAAAGTCCGCCGCGGAGAAGGATAAGGTGACGGACCTGCTGTTCGAGGTCGCGGACGCTTCCCGGACCCGCGAGGAACGCGCGGAGGTCCTGGACAGGATCCAGGCGAGGTATATCGCGATGTGCGAAGACCTTGGAGTCAAGACCGACATCGAAGGAGAATTCGCCAGGATACGCGAGGTCCTGAGGACCGAGGAGCCTGAGAACTGCCATGACTATATAGTAAGCCGCGGCGAGTATCTGAACGCTTTGATCCTGGCCGACTTTACGGGCTACGATTTTGTCGACACCGCCCAGATCATCAAATTCGACGAGAACGGCCGCTACGACGAGGAGGCGACGATGCCCCTCCTTAAGGCTGAGCTCGCCAGGCATCACGACGCGGTCATCCCGGGCTTTTACGGCAGCCTGCCGAGCGGGCAGATAGAGACGTTCACCAGGGGCGGTTCGGATATAAGCGGATCGATAGTCGCGGCAGCCGCAGAGGCCGACATCTACGAGAACTGGACCGACGTTTCGGGCATCCTGATGGCAGATCCCGGAGTGGTGGACAATCCCATGCCCGTGCCGGTCATAACCTACAGGGAACTCAGGGAACTCGCCTATGCCGGCGCAGCTGTCATGCATCCCGACGCGGTCATCCCGGTCACCAAGCTGGAGATCCCGATCCACATCAAAAATACCGCCAAGCCGGAGGATCCCGGCACCATGGTGGTCAACAACTCCAGATACTATACCGACAGCTACGAAGTCGCCGGGATATCCGGGAAGCCGGGCTACGTCAGCTTTAAGGCGGAGAAGGAGCAGATGAACGAGGATCCGAGGGGCCGCGAGGCTATCCTTGAAGCGATAGGCGATATGGGCCTTAAGATCAGAAGCACCCAGGCGAGCCTGGACGCGCTGACCCTCGCCATCCACGAGAGCGAGCTCGCAAAGATCTCGCCGGACGTCGATGAGGCGGTCGCGAGGCTTTCTGAAGCGATGCGCGAGGCATGCCCCGGTGCGGCGGTGTCGTCCGAGAAGAACCAGGCGCTGATCAGCGTCGTCGGAAAAGCTTTGGTCACCACCCCTGCGATAGGGGTCAAAGTTCTCTCCGCGCTCGCCGGAAGGCGCATAAACGTTGCGGGACTCGACCACGGCGCAGAGAAGATGACCATGACCATCACTGTCGCGGACGCGGATTACAGAGAGGCGGTCAGGGCGATCTACCACCAGTTCTCCGGCAGATAGAGCGGCTGCGAGGAAGCGGAAATATAGAATTTTCAAAAAAATCTAAAAATGGGGCTTTACATCAGCCCCGTTTTTGATATAATACAAGTACCGAAAGGAGAATATAGATGCCGGCGAGGAAAGCAGTTTGCCGGGAAATAAGTTTCCGCCGTGAGAAGCGGAGACCGAAGAAGGGAGGGGAAACCGAAAGAAGTGACAAACAACTCCATAAGATGATGCCGACCGTATGAGAGGGCTTTCGCAGAGCGCAGAGATGTAATGGCGCCGTATATATAGGGCGAAGCCGAAGAGTAAGAAGACAACGCGGTCGGCATCATCATTTTTTGTGTTTTTTGAAGGACAAACAAAACCGTGCAGCACAGTGTGCGGCATGTTATAATAACTATGTATGTTCAGCAATATGGTAATAGCGGCCAAGGCCGTCGCGCCCATGTTCATCCTGATCGGGATAGGCATGCTGGTGAGAAGAGCGGGAATAGTGACACAGGAAGAGAACCGCCATTTCAACAGGATGGTGTTTTTGGTGTTCTTCTCCTGCATCATGTTCAACAATATATACAACGCCAAGCTCGGAGAGGTATTTGACGGGAAGCTCCTGGCATACGGGGGCGGCTCGGTATTCCTCATATTCCTGCTGTCCATACTGTTCGTTACAAGGATCGAGAAGGATCCGAAGAAGACCGGGGCGATGGTCCAGGCGATATTCCGGAGCAATTACGTGCTCATGGGGATACCAATGACCGGAAACATCTTCGGCGCGTCCGGGCCCGCGATCGCGGTGGCCACAATGCTCGCCGCGGTGATAGTACCCATGTTCAACACGCTTGCGGTGATCGAACTCGAGATCTTCCGCGGGGGCAGGGCGAGCGTCAAAAAGATACTCGGACAGCTCGTCAGGAACCCGATGCTCATGGGGGCGGCCGCAGGGCTTCTGGTCAATTTCTCGGGATACAGGCTCCCGGGGATGGTGGAGGACCTGGTTTCTCAGATGGCGGCCGTCGGTACGCCGCTCGCGCTTGTGATCCTGGGGATATCCTTCGATTTTTCTCAGATAAGGAGAGGCGGAAGAGACCTGTGGATATCCGTTGCCGGGAGGCTCGTTGTTGTCCCGGCGATATTCCTCACAGGCGCCGCGCTCCTCGGGTTCAGAGGAGCGGGATTCGTGGCTTTGATCGCCGCGTTCGCATCCCCCTGCGCAGTGTCGTCTTATGTGATGGCCGAGAATATGGGGAGCGACGGGCAGCTCGCGGCAAGCACGATAATCATGTCGTCGCTGCTTTCCTGCGTGACCCTTTTCATATGGGTGTTTCTGTTCAAAACTCTGGGAATGTTCTAAATACCGTGGAGCAAAGCCGCTCCGCGGAATGTATATGGAGGTAGATAATGGCTGATTGTAATCATGACTGCAGTTCCTGCGGAAAAGACTGCGGTGAAAGGACCGGGATCCGCAAAGCGCCGATGAACGCGATGAGCGACGTGAAGAAGGTGATCGCGGTCATAAGCGGAAAGGGCGGAGTAGGAAAGTCTTCCGTGACTTCGATGCTGGCTGTCAGCGCGGCCAGGGAAGGCAAGAAGGTCGCGATTCTGGACGCAGACATCACGGGCCCGTCCATCCCGAAGGCATTCGGGATCAAAGAAAAGGCTGTCGGGAACGAGAGCATGCTCATCCCCGCGGTCACGGATCTCGGGATCAAGATAATGTCGATAAACCTTTTGCTCGAGAACGACACCGACCCGGTCGTATGGCGCGGGCCTATCCTCGGCGGAGTCATAACCCAGTTCTGGTCTGACGTGGTATGGGGAGACATAGACGTGATGTTCGTCGACATGCCCCCGGGGACGGGAGACGTCGCCCTCACGGTATACCAGCAGCTTCCGGTCGACGGCATAGTCATAGTCTCGTCGCCGCAGGACCTCGTCGGGATGATAGTCGAGAAGGCTGTGAAGATGGCCAATATGCTGAACATCCCGGTGCTCGGGATGGTGGAGAACATGAGCTTCTTCCGCTGCCCGGACTGCGGAGGCACCCACGAGATCTTCGGACCGAGCAAAGTCGCCGATATCGCTGAGAAATACAGCGTCGCCAACACGGCGAGGCTTCCCATGGATCCTGCGATCGCCAGGGCGTGCGACGAGGGGACCATCGAGGATTACAGCACCGACGACCTCGGAGAATTCGCATGGAAACTATAATCGCCGCGTCTCACAACAGGCATAAGATAACCGAGATCGAAGCGATAACCGCTTTGTTCGGCTACCGCGTGATCTCGCGCGACGAGGCGGGGCTTCCCCGCGACGAGGTCGAGGAAGACGGCAGCACCTTCGAGGAGAACTCATATAAGAAGGCCCGGGTCATTATGGATATGTGCGGCAAGCCGACCATAGCCGACGACTCCGGGCTCATGGTAGACTTCCTGGACGGGGCTCCCGGAGTCATATCCGCGCGCTTCGCCGGAGAGGAATGCGATGACGCGAAGAACAACGCCAAGCTGCTCGCGCTCATGGACGGGGTGCCCGCGGAAGAGCGCACCGCGAAGTTCGTGTCGGTGATCACGCTTCTCTTCCCGGACGGGCGGAAGCTCACCGCAAGGGGAGAGTGCCCCGGGCATATACTCACCGAACAGAGAGGGACAGGCGGCTTCGGCTACGATCCTTTGTTCCTGCCGGACGGGGCGGAGCTTACCTTTGCCCAGATGGGGCCGGAGGAGAAGAACCGGATAAGCCACAGGGCGAGAGCGCTCGCCGAGCTCAGGCGCCAGCTGGAGGAGATGGGCGAATAACGGATGAAAGAGCGCATTAAGAGAATGCTCCTTCTGGGGTTCAAACAGATGCAGGATCCCTACTACCAGGGCATCGCCGCCCAGGTGGCATTCTTTTTCATGCTCTCCATCGTGCCGACCATGATCCTTCTGTCGCAGTTCCTGGGAGTGCTGAACCTATCGCTCGACAGCATAGCCAAGCTCTTTGAACTCGACATAACGCCCGAATTCCTGGAAACTCTGGAGGGGCTGCTTCAGCACGACACCATATCGACGCTGAACATAGTCCTGATCATTGCAGCGATATGGGCCGCGTCAAGGATCCAGTTCACTTTGATGAGGGTGACGACGTATACGTATTCGGAAGGCCGGGACACGGGAAGATACTGGAGGCTGAGGGGAAGATCAATGCTCTCCATCCTTCTCACTGTCCTGGCTCTGGCCGCGATAGTGGTGATCCTGGTCTACGGGCAGCTGCTTATAAGCTATCTCGCCGACCGCCTGCTGATCAGTGTGAAATTCCGCAGGTTCTGGAAGCTGTTCCGCTGGCCGCTCGTCTGGCTGATCTTCGTGTTCGTCCTGTCGCTCAACTACTATTTCGTCCTTCCCCAGGGGCACCGGAAGTACAGGGACGTGCTCCCCGGAGCCATCTTCTGCTCCCTCGGGATGTTGATCGTCACCATGATCTATTCGATCTACACTTCGAGAGCGGTCAACAACAACATCCTCTACGGATCCATGGCCAGTATCGCCGCTTTGATGTTCTGGTTCTATTTCATATGCTGGGTGCTCATACTAGGCATCCTGTTCAACAAAGTCTGGAAAGACACCCGGAAAGGGTGAGACCGGCCTTTCACGCCCGATATTTCTTAAGAAGTCTTAAGAAATTGAAGAAGCGTTAAACCATTGAAATTTCAATCTGATTAACGATAATACTCTGTGAATCTTCCGTGAAGAAGCCTGTCGAAACATTGACAGAAAGGCCCGATTAATCTATTATTAGTGGCGAGAGGTGTTGAAAACACCGGTTTTTGATATTCGATACACAATATCTTGGAAAGGATAGACTCGTTATAATGTATCATCAAAGCGTTAAAGCAAGAAAAATAACAGCAGCGTCCCTTGCCATGGTCCTCTTGCTGATCCTCGCGATCGCACCGGCAGCGTCAGCAGAGTCTGCCGGCGCCGCGGAGGCGGCAGAGGCCGGAACGATAATAGAAGAAACCAAAGCGTCGGCAGCCGTGAACGCGGCGGAGACCCGGGAGGCAGCTGCGGATATGGTCATAAGCGCTGCGGCAGCGGCTAAAGCGGAAGCTGAGAAGACCGAAGCTCCCGCAGAGGAAGAGGCTTCCGCGCAGGTGTTCACCGAAGAAGCCGCCGCACCCTCCGAGAGCGTGACGGAACCTGAAGACGCCGGTGAGGAAGGGACAGGAGAAGAGACCGAAGTGTCGGATGTCTCCGGAGACCTGGTCCAGCCTTCGACCCTGAAGGTCATCCGCTACGTCACAGAAGACGAACCGCTCGCGTTCTCGACCGTCTATGAGGATACGGACCTGCTCATGGAGGGAGAGAGCAAAGTCAAGCAGGAAGGCGTCGAGGGCGTTAAGAGAGTCACATACAGACAGTGCGTCGTCAACGGAAAGACTATCCATTCCGAAGTCTATTCCGAAGAGGTCGTTGCACAGCCCGTAAACAAGATAGTCCTCAACGGCACCAGGCCGGCGGTGACCAACGACGCTGAGCGCCAGAGAGTCGTAAACTACGCGCTTCAGTTCGTCGGCAATCCCTACAGATACGGCGGGACGAGCCTCACCGACGGATGCGACTGCTCGGGATTCATCTACAGGGTGTTCCAGGACTGCGGATACTCCGGAGTACCGAGGGTCGGTGTAGAATCCGTGTATCCCCAGATCTCCGCTTCCGAGCTCCAGCCCGGCGACGTGACCGTATACTCGACTCACTACGCTCTGTATATCGGAAACGGCATGGAAGTGAGCGCGGTGAACGAGTCGCAGGGCATCCGCATCCATCCGATGTACTACAGCAACGGATACTTCTGCTGCGGAGTACGCATAATCCCGTAAGACCAAATGATCGCAATATAAGAGCCGCCCTCTGAAGGGGCGGCTCTTTTGTTTGCTTCTGCGGCAGTGATTGCCGGTTTAGTCTCTTTTGATTACTCTGACGCGGACGACGCCTTCGACTGCGGGGACCTCGGTGATCTCGTCCTTCGTCAGGCCGAGAGCACAGCCGTATTCGCCGCGGACGGCGCCCTTTGCGGCGTAGATGCTCTTGTCTGCGAACATCGCGGACAGGAGCTTCGCGGGTTCGGGCTCGCCCTTGGTAAGGATCTCGATGGTGGTGAACGAAGCTTCATTCTCTCCCGGCGGGAGCATATCGAGCGAGATCGCGGGGAAGTTCACGGAGTTTTTGATGGCTCCGGTCTCGATGTAGTTCATCAGCTGGTCGGCTGCCATGATCGCGCAGTTGTCCTCGGCTTCCTCTGTGGAAGCGCCGAGGTGCGGCGTGCAGGTGACTCTCGGGTCGCCGAGGATGCCCGGCGTCGCGAAGTCGGTCGAATAGTGCCTGAGCTTGCCGGAATCCAGAGCAGCAAGAACGTCCTTCTCTACAACGAGCTTGTCTCTGGAGAAGTTTATCAGGACCGCTCCGTCCTTAAATGAGTCGATAAGAGCGGCGTTTATCATTCCCTTGGTGCCGTCGGTGGCGGGGAGGTGGAGGCTTACGAAGTCGCACTCCGGAAGCATCTCGGCCAGAGTGTTCCGCACTTCGACGGTGCCTTCGAGAGCCTTGGCCTGAGCTTCGCTGAGGTAGGGATCAAAGCCGAGGACCTTCATTCCGAGGGCGCATGCTCCGGCTGCCGTGAGCCTTCCGACTGCGCCGAGGCCTACGAGGCCGAGGGTCTTGCCTTTGATCTCGAAGCCGGCGAATTTACTCTTGCCCTTCTCTACTGTCTTGCTTATATCTTCGACCTTGGGATCGTCCTTCAGGCCGCCTTCCCAGGAGATGGCGCTGTCGACGTTCCTGGCTGCCATGATCATAGAGCAGATCACGAGCTCAGCCACTGAATTGGCGTTCGCGCCCGGGGTGTTGAAGACCACTATGCCCTGATCGGCGCAGCGGTCGAGGGGGATATTGTTCACCCCGGCTCCGGCTCTCGCTATCGCCAGGAGCTGGTCGTCGAATTCCATGTCGTGCATGGCCTGGCTGCGTACCAGGACCGCGGTCGATCCGGCTATACCGGTATCCTGCGCCGCTCCGTCAAAGATCTCGTATTTCCCGGAGAATCTGGAAAGTCCGATCGGCGCTATCTTGTTAAGTGTGGAAATCCTGTACATTGTTACGCTCCTTCCGAATCGATATTATATTCGGGATTATATCACCACAAAGTCGCGGTTTCAACAGCCTTGAACTCTTTACTTTGATAAACCGAAATGGTAAACTGTAATATAAGTTTTGATTATCGAAAAGGGAGCGTGAATGACATGGATTACAACAACCGCGTATTCAATTTCTCCGCAGGACCTTCCGTCCTTCCCGTCGAGGTGCTGAAGGAAGCACAGGAGCAGCTTCTCAGCTATCACGGCTGCGGACAGTCCGTAATGGAGATGAGCCACAGGTCCAAGGAATTCGAAGGCATCATTACCGAGGCCGAAGCGGATCTCAGAGACCTGATGAACATTCCCGAAAACTACAAGGTCTTGTTCCTCCAGGGCGGCGGGCACCTTCAGTTCTCTATGGTCCCGATCAACCTCATGAACGGAAGCGGCAAAGCCGACTACATCATCACCGGCGCATGGGCTAAGAAAGCAGCCGCTGAAGCCAGGAAGGTCGGCGACGTCAGAGTCGTGGCCGATTCCTCGGACAAGAACTTCACATATATCCCGAAGGTCAGCAGAGAAGACTTCCGCCCCGACGCGGACTATGTGTATATCTGCTCGAACAATACGATATACGGGTCGCATTTCCCGTATACGCCTGACACAGGAGACATTCCTCTGGTATCCGACATGTCCAGCTGCATCCTGAGCGAAGAGGTCGACGTGACAAAATACGGCCTGATCTGGGCCGGCGCGCAGAAGAACGTGGCTCCGGCTGGCGTCACGATCGTTATCGTCCGCGAAGACCTGATCGGCAAGGCCCCGGACAACACCCCGGTCTACCTCGACTACAAGATCCATGCGGACAAAGGCTCCATGTACAACATTCCTCCCTGCTGGTCCGTATACATCGCAGGCCTAGTCTTCAAATACCTGAAGAGAAAAGGCGGGATAAAGGCCATGCACGATCTGGACGTGAAGAAGGCCGCCATGCTCTATGACTGCATCGATTCGAGCGACGGCTTCTACACCTGCCCTGTCGCCAAAGAGGACAGATCCCTGATGAACGTCGTATTCGTCACCGGCAACCCCGATCTCGATGCTAAATTCGTCGCTGAGGCGAGGGCGGAAGGAATGGTCAACCTGAAGGGCCACAGGAGCGTGGGAGGCCTCAGGGCCAGCATCTTCAACGCCATGCCGGTCGAAGGCGTGGAGGCGCTCGTGGACTTCATGGAAAGATTCAAAAAGGCCAACCGTTAAGGATCAGCCGTTTGAACAGCCGAAAGATGAAGAGAAGACTCATATCACTGTTCTTAATACTCACATTGACAGCGTCGCTCTCATGCAGCGCTGTTTTTGCTGACCCCGAAGACGGGACTGAGTACTACGACGACGGCTCGGGCTATTCCGAGGAGACCTGGACCGAAGAGGACACGTGGACAGAAGAAGAGACCTGGACGGAAGAGGAGACCTGGACCGAAGAAGGATCGGATGAAAGCTCCGAAGCGGAAGAGGGAGACTCTTCGAACGTGGGCTATCTGGACATCGAGCCTGTCGTCGTCATGGCGGAGCGCGGCGAGAACCAGTGGAGAGACTGGAGCGAACCGCCCGCCATCAATTCCGGCGCAGGTATAGTCTACTGCAGGAACATCGGCGAAGTCATCTATTCCAAAGACGCCGACGTCCGCTATTCTCCGTACAGCATAACGAAGCTCCTCACTGCGCTCCTCGCCGTGCAGAAGCTCCCGCTGGACAGGGTGATAACGATATCTGAGGAAGCCGCCGCGCAGGACGGCTCATCCATGGAGCTTAAGGCCGGAGAAGAGGTCACTGTGGAACAGCTGATCTGCGGGACTTTGATCCTGTCCGGGAACGACGCGGCCTACGCGCTCGCGGAGTCGGCTTCGGGCTCGGTCGACGACTTTGTCGTTCTGATGAATACCACCTGCGCGAATATCGGATGCAAGAATACCCACTTTGTCAATCCGAACGGCCTGATCGACGACGTGGAACAGCAGTACACCACCGCGCGCGACATGCTGGAGATCGCGAAGCTCGTTTTTGCCAACGAGACGGTCCGGAAATATGCGGGGATGCTGAGCTACGACATGCCGGCGACCAATCTGTCGGAAGCCTACACCATGCAGGGCCACAACGAGCTCATGAGCTACGGCAAGCGCTGCTATGTGGCCGGAAAGACCGGGTATTTCAACGGCAAGGCCACTATAGTAATGGACTACCAGGAGAAGGGCCTTGAACTGATCACGGTCATCCTGGGCTCCAATATCGACGACCGCGGGATCGACACCGACGACATGGTCGAGTACTCGCTCGCGAACGTCGAGGGATTCCAGGTGGTGAAGGCCGGCGAGAACGTGGGCAAGGTCAGGGTAAGGCACGGAGAGCGCACCAGGACCGACGCGTTTACGGTGGACGAATGCAGGGTATATCTTCCCAAGCAGGGCTCCAAGGAGCTGATAAACACCAAGATAGTCATAGACCAGGACGTGGAGGCACCGCTCGCCAAGGGAGACGTGGTCGGTAAATTCCAGGTCTACGTCGCCGGGGAACTGGTGAACGAGGTCGACTTCGTATCGCATGAGGATATCGCAGAGGGCTGGATCCCGTCATATATCGGGATCTCCAACCAGACAACGATCATAACCCTGGGCGTCGGGGTATTCCTGGCTGCCCTCATAGTCGTGAGGATAATAAACAAGACCCGGAGCCGCATCAGGAAGCGGAAGGCTCATAAGGCGCTCGTGAGGGAGATGGCCCGCGAAGAGCTGAGAAGGCGGCGCGAAGGCCGGTAGATCAAAAGGCGCACCAGCGCGCCTGCAAAGCACAGAGAAATGTTCGACATCAGAGAAAACTTAAAAAAACTCCCGGCCTGCCCGGGAGTTTATATGCATAAGGACAAACTCGGCCAGGTGATCTACGTGGGCAAGGCTGTTTCGCTGCGCAGCCGCGTCCGGCAGTATTTCCAGGGCTACGGCAAGTCGACTCCCAAGCTGCGCGCCCTGACCGCGAACATAGCGGAGTTCGAGTACATAACCTGCGCCTCGGAGATGGAGGCTTTGATCCTGGAGTGCAACCTGATCAAAAAATACCAGCCGAAGTACAACGTTTTGCTCAGGGACGACAAGACGTACCCATATATCCTCGTGACGACGTCGGAGGACTTCCCCAGGGTGATCAAGACCCGCATCCTCAAAAAGGACGGAAACCGCTATTTTGGGCCTTACAGCGATACCGGAGCGGTCAATATGATCGTCGACCTGCTTAACAGCGTCTTCTCACTGAAGCGCTGCAGCCTGACCGAGTTCCCTGCAGGCCACAGGCCCTGCCTCAATTACCACATCAAACAGTGCCGCGGCATCTGCACCGGCTCAGTGACCAAAGAAGACTACGCCAAAAATGTGGACCGCATCATCGGCTTCCTGACGGGGCACGAGAAGGACCTTACGGACGGCCTGAGGCAGGATATGGAGAAGGCCGCGGATGAGATGAGGTTCGAGGACGCCGCGAGGTACAGGGACCTGATCTCCGCCGCCGAAGCGCTGTCCCAGGCGCAGAGGGTCACCATGATATCCGGCAAGGACATGGACATAGTCCTGCCCGTGAAGGACGAGGACAATTCCTTCGTCGTCCTGTTCACCGTCAGAGACGGGAAGCTGGTGGGGCGCGAGAGCTTTGAGATCCAGTCCGACGAGGGCGACAAGCCGACGGAACTCACCGGAAACTTCATAATGCAGTACTATTCCAAATGGGCCGACGTTCCTCACGAGATCCTCGTGGAGGAGCGCCCGGAAGACGCGGACCTCATCGAGGAATATCTCGGCCGGGACAGGCACAAGGTCCGCATATTCGTCCCGGAGAGGGGCGATAAGCGCGCCCTCCTGAAAATGGCCCAGAAGGACGCCGCACAGATGGCTGGTACCATCGCCGCGAAAGCCAGGGGCCAGCGCGAGAAGCAGCAGGGCCTGAAGGAGGAGATAAGCCGCGTCCTGGAGGAGGCGGGCGAGGCGAGGGAGCCCGCAGGCGAGAACTACCGCGTCGAGTCCTACGATATCTCCAACACGAACGGAGTCGACTCGGTCGGCGCGATGGTGGTCTTCGAAGGCACCTCCCGCATCCGCAAGTACTACCGCAGATTTAAGATCAAAACGGTCGAAGGCCCCGACGATTACGGCAGCCTCAGGGAGATGCTGAGCCGAAGGTTCATACGCGCGGCCAAGGGCGATCCCGCTTTCGCGGTGCTCCCGGACTGCATATTCATGGACGGCGGCCTCGGGCAGGTGACCTCCGCGAAGCAGGTGTTGGACGAGCTGAACCTCGATATCCCCGTCGTCGGGATGGCGAAGGACGACAGCCACAGGACACGGGCTCTGGTGTTCGCCGACGGCCGCGAAGTCGACCTGAAAGAGCGGCCTTTGCTCTTCAGATACTGCGGCACGATCCAGGAGGAAGTCCACAGGTTCGCGATAGAATACCACCACAGCCTCCACGGCCGGAACGCGATAAGCTCGGTCCTCGACGAGATCCCGGGCATAGGCCCGCGGCGCAGGAATTCGCTCCTCGCAGCGTTCGGCTCGGTAGACGCGATCAAAGCCGCATCGGCCGAAGAACTCGCCGCAGCTCCGGGCATGGACCGCAGAGCAGCAGAGAGCGTAAAACAATTTTTTGTTGCTAAACCCTCTGAATGATGATATATTATCTAATGTCGAACTGTTGATATCCAAAGGAGGCAGGTATGGCAGACAAGAAGAAAAACGATCTGGTCGATGAATCTGAAATCATAACTCTGGAATTCGAAGACGGCGTTTCCGTCGAATGCGAGATCATGGGCGTATTCGAGTTTGAAGGCAATGACTACATCGCCCTCATTCCCGATGACGATTCCGATGACGTATACATCTACGGTTACCGCGAGGTAGGCGAGGATGAGTTCGAGATCGTCGACATCGAGGATGACGAACTCTTTGAGAAGGTAGTCGCTGAATTCGACGCCATCATGGAGAGCGAGGAGTAGTCCGGAGGGCTGCCCATCATAACTGAATAACTCCGGGGGCTCGTCCCCCGAACGAGTCTCGTTAGCTCAGCTGGGAGAGCGACTGGGTCACAATCAGTAGGTCGGCGGTTCGAGCCCGTCACGGGACACCAAAGTAATTGGGATGGAATCTTTCCATCCCAATTTCTTTTATGCACTCCGTGCGGGCGAGAACCGCCCGGTTCGATGGAGACCTAGCCCCGCGACCGGCGAGCCCGCGGGCGAAGGCGGAGCGGAGGCAGGTCCCACGCAAGGAGAGCAGCGCTTGAGCGCGTGGCTCTCTACTGCCGGAGACCTAGCCCCGCGAGCGGTGAGCCCGCGTGGCGAAGACGGAGCGGAGGCAGGTCCCACGCAAGGAGAGCAGCGCTTCAGCGCGTGGCTCTCCACTGCCCCCGTCACGGGACACCGTTTTCCGAGCCGTCATGCTCCGGGATTCAATCGGCAGCCGTTTTTACAGCGCATGCACTCGAAAAGGTGTTACCTTTGCCGGTTTTTCCGGCGAAGGTAACACAGAATTTCATAAACAATGGGCGAAGGTAACACCAAACGCAGGCGACGAGCAGCTCCGGGTGGTACCTTTGCCGGTTTTCCGGGCGAAGGTATCACAGAATTCCATAAACAAGGGGCGAAGGTAACACCAAACGCGGGCGGAGAGCAGCTCCGGGTGATACCTTTGCCGGTTTTCCGGGCGAAGGTAACACAGAGTTCCATAAACAAGGGGCGAAGGTAACACCAAACGCGCGCAGACAGGCGCTCGCGGTTCTAGCCTTCGCGGTTCGCGATGAGCACGCCGGCGAGGATCATGACGACGCCGATGACCTGGAGAAGGGTGAACTCCTCGTGCAGAAAGATAACGCTTCCGACGATGGTCACGACGGTGCAGATGCCGGTCAGAGTGGAGTAGCGGTTGGTCCCGAGAGTCGAGATGGAGTAGTTCTCGAGGAAGCAGGCGACGATTGAGCAGCCGAGCGCAAGATAGAGGACGACGAAGAGGAAGTAGCCGCTCTGGAAGGGGAGCGAGGCGAACACCGCGAGCTCGCCGGCCGCGAGGGCTTTGATCAGGGAGATGGCGAGGCAGAAGACGGTGCCGATCCCCATGATGACGTAGATCTTTTCTATGGTCGTGAACTCGGAGGCACTTTCCACGATGACCTCGTAGAGGCCGAAGGAGATAAGGGCGGCGAACAGGAGAAGATAGCCCGGAACGTCGAGAGACGCCGAGATCTCCTTTCCGATCATTCCGGCGATCACGCCCGCGATCGAGACTATTACGCCGATGACCTGGCGCCGCAGGGGTATCTTCTTGAGGACGACGGTGGACGCAAGCATGCCGACCAGGGGGATCAAAGCGTTCAGCGCAGCGCTTTCGGACGCGGTCGTGCGGTGGACGCCGAGGAATTCCGTGATTTGATAGAGCGTGGGGTAGAACAGGCCCATCAGGATGAGGGGCTTGAGATCGCGGCCTTTGAGGCGGACCTTGAACACGCCGAGCGCCGCGAGGACGGTCAGCGCGAGGAAGCCGCCCGCGATGCGCCATGTCAGGAGGTAGAACGGGTCGGCCGTGTCCGTGCTGTGCTTGATTATGACGAAGCTGATGCCGTAGATGGTCGTCGCGGCCACAGCGGCGATGAGCCCTTTTGTCCTGTCGGAGAATTTGCTGTTCATAACGCTATGATTATAGCAAAAAACCGCGCCGGCGGCTATAATGTAACCAGATCAAAAAGCATAAACGCGATCGGAGGTCGGGGCATGAAAGAGATATATCTGGCAGGCGGGTGCTTCTGGGGAATGCAGAAGTTCATAGATCAGTTCGGGGGAGTCGTGAGCACGGAGGTCGGCTACGCGAACGGCCCCGACAAAGCGCCTTCGTACGAGGAGGTCTGCCGCGACAGCGGGCACGCAGAGACGGTGAAGGTGGTATACGACGAGAGCCGCATCTCTCTGACGGAGCTCCTGAACTTTTATTTCATGGTCATCGACCCGCTTTCGGTCAACCGCCAGGGACACGACGAGGGCATCCAGTACAGGACCGGCATCTATTACACCGATGAGAGCGTGCTCCCGGAGATCCGCGAGGTCTATGACGCCGAAGAGCAAAAAGCCGGCGCGCCTCTCGCCGTCGAGCTCGAGCCGCTCCGCAACTTCTTCTCCGCGGAGGAATACCACCAGAAATACCTGGACAAGAACCCGGGCGGCTACTGCCACATCCCGGCGAGATACTTTGATCTCGGAGCGGAGGAGTAAGCCCGGCCATGATCAGGAACTATATAGTGATGGATCTGGAGCTGAACCACTCCAACAACAGATATGTGAGCGAGCGGAACGGGGTCAGGCTGACCAACGAGATAGTCGAGATCGGAGCGGTCAAGCTTGATGAGGACCTTGCCGAGACGGACAGATTCTGCCGTTTCGTCAAGCCTTCGGCCTACGCAAAAATGAACGGCGACGTCAGGGAACTCACGGAGATAACCACCGAAATGATCCAGAACGGATCGCCGTTTACCGATGCTGTGGAGGAGTTCCTGGACTGGTGCGGGGAGGACTCCGCGTTCGTGACCTGGAGCGAAAATGATATCAATATGATAGAGGACAATATGCTCTATCACGGCCTTCCGATAGACGGCCTTCCGAGGTGTTTCGACATCCAGCCGATGTTCGGAGACCTCATAATGGACGAGGACAGGAGCTACGCTCTGACCTACGCGGTGTGGAAGCTCGGGATAACTCCGGAGCCCAGCCACGACGCGCTGAACGACGCCATGAACACGGCGGAAGTGATGCGCGTCCTCTTTGCCGGGGGAGGCAGGGAGATCATGGAGGATTACGAGATATAAAACACTTGATTTTCCTTTAAAACGGGGTTATAATTATCCAAAAATTCAAACAATTGAATACATCTTGCTATTTACCGGATAGAATGCTCTTTTATCGTAACGTAAATACATCGCGGATGTAGACCTGATCGGTTGTCTGATGGTGTTTTTGTGCGGCAGAAGAGCTTTTTGATTATCTGCCCGGAAAGGAGGCAGGATATGGCGGCCAGCGGATACGGATAGCTTAGATATCAAACGATCACTGAAGTGAGAAGAGGAAGGCAGGCATGGATAGGAAAGAGCTGAACAGCAGGGACGTACTGCTTAACGGGTTTGCCCGGCTGCCGGAAAGATCCGTCATTTTCAATAAATACCACGGCGCGGTGGAGATCACCATTAGGGCATACCGCGAGACAGGGGAGATTATCGATATCGATTCGATAGATCTGACCCGGCTCCAGGTGTCGTATCTCCGCACGCTGCTTTGCGGTGAAGAGATCCTTTCGGAAGAGGGGATCGGACGGATAGAACAGCTCCTTCTGCGCAACTTTCAGAGTTCATTGCGAAAGCCGGTATACTCCGGTATCCGGGCCTGCAGGCAGAAACTGGAGGAACTCAGGGAAGACGAAGAAAACAGGGACAATTCCCGCTACGAGTAGCACAGTTGGAGGAATACTATGGAAACTGAAAAGAAAAAGGGCTTCAAGATGCCCGATACTTACGTAATAGTGTTCATCATGCTTTTGATCGTCGCTCTGCTGACATTCATAATCCCGGCAGGCGTATACGACACTGTTACGACAGAGAGCGGCCAGACCATGGTCGACGCGCAGTCGTTCCACGCAGTCGATCAGAACCCGACTACCATCAAAGGACTGCTCTTCGCATTTTATACCGGACTTAAGAACAACGCCTCGATGATCTTCTTCGTAATGCTCATCGGCGGCTATATGGAGATCGCTCTGGCGACGACGTCGATCCAGAGAGGCCTGAGGATCATGATCTCCCGCATGAAGGACAAAGCATTCATCATGATCCCGCTTGTAATGATCTTCTTCGCTATCCTCGGAGCCACGGGCGTTCTGATCAACGCCGTAGTCGCGTTCATCCCGCTGGGACTCGCGATAGCCGATATCCTGAAACTTGACCGCATATCCGCGATGGCGTTCCTGTATCTGGGCACATACGCGGGCTTCAACTCATCGTTCATGTCCGCGAGCTCGGTACAGATCGCGCAGAACATGGCTGAGCTGCCTTTGCTCTCCGGCATGGGCTTCCGTGTAGTCGTGACATGCGTAGTTGTCGCAGTCACGATAGCCTACGTAATGCGCTACTGCCTGAGGGTGAACAAAGACTCACAGCGCTCCATAATGCCTGTCGCGGAGTATCCGTTCGATGAGGATCTGTCCGCTGAGGTCACGGACAAATTCGGCGGAAAGGACATCATCATCCTGATCCTCGTATTCGGCGGACTCGCGTTCTACGTTTACGGATGCATCCGCTTCAAATGGGGCTATGACTACATGGCAGCCATCATGATGGTAGCCTGCATCGCAGCCGGCTTTGTCGGAGGCATGGGACCGAGCAAAGTCGCCAGGACCTTCGTCGAAGGATCAAAGAAGATGGTATACGCAGCGCTCCTGATCGGACTCGCGAGCTGCATCTCCATCATCCTGACCGACGGCCAGATCATCCACACGATCATCCACGCGATCACCCTGTCGCTCACAACGCTTCCGAAGGCGCTCGCAGCAGTGTGCATGTTCCTGGTCAACCTGGTGTTCAACTTCTTCGTATCGTCTGCTTCCGGCCAGGCGGCAATAGTAATGCCGATCATGGTCCCGATGGCAGACCTGCTCGAGATCCCGCGCCAGGTCGCGGTCCTCGCGTACCAGTACGGCGACGGATTCTCCAACTCCATCATCCCGACTTCCGGCGTACTGATGGCAGCCCTGGGCGTCGCAAAGGTGCCGTTCGACAAGTGGGTCAAATTCATGTGGCCGCTTTTCCTGGCATGGACCATCATCGGATGCATAGCGATCGCGATCGCTGTTGCTATCAATCTCCAGTAGTATAGGATTTCTGAGAGGGCGTCATGGACCACTACGACGAGAGACAGTTTCTGAAAGACCTCCAGCACCTGGTCAACATAGACAGCGGTACGCGCTATGTCGAAGGACTGGAGAGAATAGCGGATTTCTTTCTCGAAAGGTACGCGGAGCTTGGGTTCGAGGCGAAAAAACTCGTCTTTGATCCCGCGTACGGGCCCTGTGTCCAGGTGAAGTCCCATCCGGGACGCAAGGACATAGACCTGCTCCTGATGTGCCATATGGACACGGTATTCCCCCAGGGGACCACCGTTAAGCGGCCGTTCTACGTGAGCGGGGACCGCGCGTACGGACCGGGAGTGGCCGATATGAAATCCGGCACGCTCATGGCTATGGCTCTCGCGGCTGAGCTTCGCGAAGCGAGGCCAGGCCTCAGCGTTTGCGTGGCTTTGAACTGCGACAACGAAGCCGGATCGGTCAGCTCCAGGGAATGGCTCTGGGATCTTTCGAGAAACTCGAGATACTGCCTCGGGTTCGAGTCGGGACGCCCCGACGGGAGTTTTGTCAAAAGGCGCAAAGGCGCAGCTCATTACCTGATCAAAATGTACGGCAAGTCCGCCCACGCGGGGATCGACCCGCGGGGCGGCGCCAGCGCCGTGATAGAGATGGGGAACTGGATCTGCAGGTTCGCGGACTTTGACCGCCTGCCTCTGGAGACCAGCATGAACTTCGGGACTGTGAAGGGCGGTACGGCGTACAACGTCATCCCGGATTACGCGGAGGCGAGCGTCGACATACGCTTTCAGACCGAAGAGCAGCTGGAGATCCTGGAGAGGGAGATCAAAGACCTCTGCAAGGGGCCTTACAATCCCGAGGTCAGGGTCACCGCGGAAAGACTGGCGAGATCCTTCCCGATGGTTGAGAATGAAAGCAGTGAGCAGCTGATGGAGCTGATGAGGGAAGCCGGATCCGGCCTGGGCATGGAAGTCACTTTCTCCAACTCGGGCGGAGCGTCGGATACCAGCATCGCTTCAATGGGAGGCGTGGGATCCATAGACGCCTGCGGTCCCGTCGGCTTCAACTCTCATAACGACAAGGAGTACATCCTTATAAGCAGCGTTGAGCCCAGGCTCGACCTGCTGAAAGAGGTGTGCTGCTCCCTGCAGCCGGAGGTATAGCAAAAGAGAGATATGCTGCAATTTGACATTGAAAAGTTTTTGGCGGATCTGGAATATCTGGTGAACATCGACAGCGGGACCGGCACCGCGGAGGGAGTCGGGCGCGTCGCGGATCATCTGGCGGAGAAGTACGAAAGCATGGGGCTCACGGTCAAAAGGCACGTATTCGACGAGAGATACGGGCCATGCCTTGAGGTGCGGAACCATCCCGAGGAAGAGGATATCGACATCCTCATGATAGGCCACATGGACACCGTATTCCCGCCCGGCACAGCAGCCGCGAGGCCTTTCCGCGTCGAGGGAGACGAAGCCTTCGGACCGGGCGTCGCGGATATGAAATCCGGAGACCTCATGGCAGCGGCTCTTGCCGATAACCTGCTCAGAGAGCGCCCCGGCCTCAGGATCTGCATCGCCCACAACTGCGATGAGGAGATCGGGTCCGTGAGCGCGGATCCCTGGATCTGCGAACTGGGCAGGAAGAGCAGATACTGTTTCGATTTCGAGCCGGGACGGCCGGACGGCAGCTTCGTAAAGACCAGGAAAGGCGTACAGAAGCTGGTACTGAAGGCCAAGGGCGTCTCCTCGCACGCCGGAGTGAACCCCGACGCGGGAGCCAACGCGATCCTGGAGCTTGCCAGATGGATATGCTTCTTTGAGGACCACCGTGCGGAGCATCCCGGCGCGCGCGCGAACTTCGACGTGATCAGCGGCGGGGTCGTCTACAACCAGATACCGGCCGAAGCCTGCTGCGAGGTCGATATCAGATACGACACCAAAGCGGATCTGGAGAGCCTGATGGACGAGTTCCGGAAGCTTCAGGCCGGGCCCTTTGATCAAAGGGTCTCCGTTGAGATCGTCCCGGACGGGAGCACTCCCCCGATGATCACCAACGAGAACAGCCTGAAACTCATGGATCTGATGCGTGAGGAAGGCCGCGCGATGGGCATGGACGTGAAGTTCATAGGCACGGGCGGAGGATCCGACGCGAGCAGGGTCTCGAGTTCCGGAGCGGCAACGATCGACTGCTGCGGCCCCGTGGGCATGAACACCCACAACGAAGGCGAAAAGATGATCGTTTCGACCGCGAGAGAGAGGCTGGAGCTTCTCCTCCGGGTCTGCCTGCGGCTTGAATAGACGCCGCGAACAAAAGCAAAAGAAGAGGCGGGCGGCCTTGTGCCGCCCGCTTTTTTGGTGACCCGCGCGGCTTGATAAACCTGCGCGTTATGGTAGAATAATTCCCATGAGACTGTTTATAGCGATCAACCTGAGTGATGAGATGAAGGACGCCCTGGAGGACATCCAGGACGAGATGTGGGATCGGGGGATGGACGGCAGATTCACGAGCCGCGAGAACCTGCATCTTACGTTGGCTTTCATCGGGGAGTACGGTGACGCCGACCGGGCGCTCGACGCGGTCAGAAGCGTCAAAGTCAGGCCTTTCACGATCTCGCCCGAGGGCATCGGCGCGTTCGGCGACCTCTGGTGGGCCGGGATAAGCGCGAGCGCTGAGCTAGCAGGCCTGGCAAAGCGGCTCCGCCGGGCCCTTTCGGACGCCGGGATACCCTTTGACCGCAAGAGGTTCTCGCCGCATATCACTTTGATCAGGAGGGCGCAGGGAGCTGAGAAATTCGAGCCCGCCGGGGTTATGGAGCGGGTGCGCGGGACGAAGATGACCGTGGACCACATATCGCTGATGAGGTCGGACCGCGGAAGAAACGGAATGATATCCACCGAGATCGGAAGATCGGAATAATAAGAGTTAGAGGATAATGAAAGACCGTACAAAGCTGAAAAGCGCGCTTCTCGTGATGCTCGCGGGCATACTCTGGGGAAGCACGGGAGTATTCGTAAGACCGCTCGAGGGAAAAGGCCTCGGATCCACAGACATCGTATTTCTAAAACTTCTCATCACAGCGATAATAATGGCTGCGGTGCTTTTGATCAAAGACAGGAAGCTGTTCAGGATAAGGCTGAAAGACCTCTGGTGCTTCGTCGGGACCGGCATATTCAGCATAGTCTTCTTCAGCGTCTGCTACTATAAGACCATCGCGGTGTCGTCGATGTCGATCTCCGCGATACTGCTCTATACGGCGCCGGCTTTCGTGATACTGCTGTCGGCACTGCTTTTCAGGGAGCGCCTGACAAAGCGCAGGATCCTGGCTCTCGCGCTCGCCTTCACCGGCCTGGTCTTCGTGACCGGGGTCCTGGGAGGAGGAGACAGGCTGACGTTCGGAGTGCTCCTGACGGGGCTCGGCTCGGGACTAGGCTACGGACTCTACTCGATATTCGGGAGATACGCACTGGAGCGCGGCTATGACCCGCTCACGATCAATTTCTATACATTTCTCCTGGCCGCGATCTCGAGCGGGCTGATCTCAAGCCCGGGCAGGGTGCTGGCAATGATGACCGGATCGGCGGGGAACCTGGCGCTTTCGGTAGCGTTCGCCGTCATCGTGTCGGTCATGCCCTTCCTCGTCTACACGATAGGGCTCAAAAACCTGGAAAACGGGCAGGCAGCCATAATCGCTTCGATAGAACCTGTGGTCGCGACTTTGCTCGGGATCATATTCTTCCGTGAGAAGATGACGGTGAGCATCCTCACCGGCTCGGTCCTGGTGCTCGCGGGCATACTCGTGAGCAATCTGCCCGCGCGAAATGCCGTTCAGCTTAATGAAGATCAAAAAAGGACAACAGAAAATGGCGGGGAACAGTCAAAAGACGATCCGGTGCCGCCTGGACGCGGCGGGGGTCGACCACGTATCGGAGATCCTCCAGGAGTGGATGGCAGGCGCCAAAGTCCAGCCGAAGAACGCGATCCGCTCCAGGCTTTCCATGGAGGGCTTTCTGGAGAACCTGAGCGCGCATTTCGGCGGTGAGCTCGACGTTTCGGTGGAGATGGGGAAGAAGCTCGGCCGCACTTATTTCATCGTGCGCTACGAAGCAAAACAAAGAGGCGGGACAGGTCCCGCCTCTTTTTGTTCGGTCGTTTGCGGCAGTTTGCGGTTATTTGCGCTTCCTTCCGATCAGGAATCCGGCTGCTGCTCCGATCGCTACTACCGGTATGAGTATGAGCCAGAGCAGATTGCCTGAACCGCCGTCTTTGCCAGGATCCGGCGACGGAGGATCGGGCGGCGTGGGAGGCGAGGGCGGATCGACAGGCGTGCCGTCCATGACCTCTATGGTCAGGCGGGCTTCTCCGTCGTCGAACCTAACCGATACGTTGTGCGTTCCGGCGCTCAGTTTTTCGAGCGTCTCCGCAGGGATCTCTATCACAGTGCTTCCGGAGCTCGCCGATACTTCAGCTGCTGCCCCGTCGATCAAAGTCTCCCTGTAGTGGCTGAAGCAGGAGGCGTCGTCCATATTCCTGGTAACGACTATCCTGTATGCGTCCTTGCTGCCTTTGGTCCAGCTTCCGCCGGCTCCTTCGGCCGCAGTGTAGACAGGAGTGATCGGGGAACCCTTCTCTATCCATCCGGCGTAGAGGGTGGTGTCTGCGGTCACCGGGCTGGTGAAATCAAAGGCTTGGGTGCAGGCGCTGTCGGTGTACCAGCCGGAGAATGTGAATCCGTTCCTTGCCGGGTCCGCGGGCCTTTCCACAGTCTTCTTCTCTATCACGGTCTGAGAAGCGATCTCGTCCCCTCCCATAGAATCAAAGGTCACTGTGTAAGCCTTGAGCGCAGGGATGGCTCTCGCTTCTTTGATGCCGCAGCGGCTGCAGGTGCGTTCTTCGACTCCTTCGACGCCTACCTCCGGCTGCCTGGTTACGGCCCAGTCGCCCCATACGTGTCCGAGGGCTTTGATCTCTTCGGTCCTGGTGTGGGACGAGTCGTTCTTGCAGGTGTAGGTCATAACGCCCTTCTCTTCGCAGGTGGGCTCTTTGGTGACCGCGCCTTCGTTCCAGTAATGTCCGAGAGCGGCTCCGTCAGTCTTGCCGCATCTGGTGCAGGTCTTGGGCTCCGTGCATGTCGCGGCTTTCCAGCTGTGATCAAGGGCTTCGCCTTCGGTAGCGCCGCACCTCTTGCAGGTCTTCGGCTCCGTGCAGGTCGCTTCCTTCCAGTCGTGGCCCACTGCGGAGGACTCGGTCGCGCCGCACCTGGTGCAGTATCTCGGCTCGGTGCAGGACTTGATCTCCCAGGCGTGCCCGAGAGCTGCTCCGTCGGTCGCGCCGCATCTGGTGCAGGTCTTCGCTTCCGTGCAGGTCGCGTCCTTCCAGGCGTGGCCGAGCGCTTCTCCCTGAGTCGCGCCGCAGACCGAGCATGTGCTCGGAGACGTGCAGGTCGCGTCCTGCCAGTTGTGATGCGGGTCGGAAGGAATGGATATCTCCTTAAGCGCGGAGGAATAGTCCGTCGCCCTGTCGCCGTTCACCTGCTCGTTGAAAAGGTACAGGGAGCCGCCGGAGAGCTTGCCGCCGACGTTCACGCTGACGGTGCCGGACGAGGAAGCCCCCGCGAGCCTTCCGTAGTATGTGATGCCGCCTCCGCCGTCTATTATGATGGCGGAGATGTATTCGTTGGAGCCTGTCGCCGCGCCGCTGTACTGTATCTTCAGCAGGCTGCCGTCGCAGGTCTGGACCTGATCCACGCTGAAGCCGGCGTGGCCGGTGAGCTGGGGATTGGTTCCGTCGTCCTTAAGGGTCAGCTTCCACTCGCCTGTATCGTTGCGGCCGACCTCGCTGAGCGCGTCGGGACCGGCAGGCCCGGACGATTTGCCGTTCAGCGCGGAGGATGAGAAGAGGATCATTCCAGCCTCCAGATCAAAGGCAGGCCTCACTCCGAGGGAGTCCGTGACGGTGTTCCCGGCGGCGTTTATGCTTCCGTCGGAACCGACGCTCTGTGCGTTGGAATCGGCTTCACCCGGGGAACAAAGCCACCATGCGCTTCCGCTCTCCGCCGCTCTCGCCTGAGGCGGTACGGACTCGGCCAGAGCCGCTGTGAGCGGCCAGACGAGGGCGCTCACGGATCCTCCTTTGATCAGGGACGCGTCGTAGCCGCCTTCGCCGTAGTTGGCGGATCCGCCGGAGATGCTTCTCGACATCAC
>JAFWFF010000241.1 GCA_017515765.1 Bacillota bacterium
CTCGATGAACAAAGCCTTGGTCTCCGGCCTTATCGCGGCTTCCACCGCTGCGAGGTCATGGATGTCGACAAAGGTCGTCTCGACGCCATAGTTCGGAAGGGTGTGCGCCAGCAGGTTGAAGCTCCCGCCGTAGATGGTCTTTTGGGCGACTATGTGGTCGCCCTTTTGGGCAAGCGCCTCTATCGTATATGTGATCGCGGCTGCTCCGGACGCGAGTGCCAGGGCAGCGACGCCGCCTTCGAGAGCCGCGAGCCTCTTCTCCAGGACGTCCTGGGTGGAGTTCGTGAGCCTCCCGTAGATGTTTCCGGGATCGGCCAGCCCGAAGCGCGCAGCCGCGTGCGCGGAATCGTGGAAGACGTAGGATGTGGTCTGGTAGATGGGGACCGCTCTGGAATCGGTCGCGGGGTCCGCCTGCTCCTGTCCGACGTGGAGCTGAAGTGTTTCAAATCTGTAATCGCTCATTTTTGTTCTCCTTATCTTAAAACAACAAAGCCCGGTAACATACTTTATCTCCCGGGCAGTGCTGAATGACCGTTATCGCGCGCAGCATAACGCTTCACGCATTCGCAGGGGCAAGACGCTGACACGCGAACGCCCCGGTCACGGATCCCGCCCGGGAGTTTAGCATTCGACAACACATTTTGCAGATACGAATGGAGCAGTTTATTTCACGTGTCGTCATCTCAGCGCCTCCTTTCCCCGCTTAGCTTTCTGATCAAAGCTTGATGATACAATAGCACCATAAACCTACTATGTCAATAGGTTTATACAAAAAACATTTTGGCAACGGCGCGGGCCTGCGCCACGCACTTGATTCGCCTATTGACCTTTAGGTATAATAGGTATATATGAAGGAGCCGGAGGTGAATGCAGCATGATCTCAACAAAGGGACGCTATGCGGTCCGCGTCATGATAGATCTGGCCGAGCACGCAGGGGAGGGCAATATCCCCCTTAAGGACGTGGCGGAGAGGCAGGAAATATCCAAGAAGTATCACGAGATAATAGTAAAGGAACTGGTCCGCGGCGGCCTGGTCTCCGGGATGAGCGGAAAAGGCGGAGGCTACAGGCTTTGCAGAAGTCCGGAGGAATACACGGTCGGCGAGATCATCGAACTTATGGAGGGCACGCTTGCCCCGGTCGCCTGCCTGGCGCCGGGATGCCCGGAATGCCCCAGGAAAGAGTTCTGCAAGACCCTCCCGATGTGGACGGAATATGACAGCATGGTCAGGGGCTTTTTCTACGGGAAAAAGCTCAGCGACCTTGTCTGACCGGAGGGCGGCATGAGAAAACGCTACAGGTTCTTCGGCCGCGTCCAGGGAGTCGGGTTCAGGATCACCGCCCTGAGGGCCGCGGACGCGTACGGCCTGACCGGGTGGGTGAGGAACGAGTACGACGGCAGCGTGACCGTTGAGGCCCAGGGAAGCGCGGTATCGCTCGGGCGCTTCCTGGCTTTGATCAAAGACGACTATTACATAAGGGTCGACGACATGGAGATAACGGACCTTGAAGAAGTGCAGGGAGAGAAGCACTTCCGGGTCCGGTACTGAATCGGAACTATATTGAAAGAGGAGAGACATATGCTTACAGGAAAACAGAGAAGTGCGCTTAAGAGCATCGCGAACGGTCTGGAGCCGGCGGCCTCGATCGGCAAGGCAGGGGTGACCGACGCGGTCCTCAAGTCGATAGACGACTATCTTAAGGCGAACGAGCTGATCAAATGCACCATCCAGCAGGGCACCGGCCTCGACGCGAAGACGGTCTGCAGCGAGATCGCGGACGAGCTCCACGCAGAGTTCGTGCAGGCGATCGGCCGGAGGTTCGTCCTCTACCGCAGGGCGAAGGATCCGGAAAAGAGGAAGATAGTGCTGTGATAAAAAGGGTCATTGCCGTATATTTCAGCCCGGCGGGGTCGACGCGCAGGCTGGCGGAACGGATGGCAGCTTCGGCGGCAGAAGCTCTCGGCGCTGAATTCGGGACGCTGGACATTACGCTACCGGAGGCGAGGAGCGCCGGGGAGAAGCGGGCATTTTCGAAGGAAGACCTGGTAGTCTTCGGAATGCCGACCTACGCGGGGAGGCTTCCCAACAAGATAAGCCCCTTCGTGGGCTCCGGATTTTCCGGCGCCGGCACTTATGCCATCGCTCTCGTGACGTACGGGAACCGCTCCTTCGACAGCTCGCTTACCGAGCTCAGGTATCTGCTCCGGAACAGCGGGTTCAAAGTGATCGGGGAAGCGGCTTTTCCCTGCGTTCACGCGTTCACGGACCTGCTTGCGCCGAGGAGGCCGGATAAGGAGGATCTTTCGGAAGCCGGAAAGTTCGCGGAGAAGATTGCTGCGCAGATCGCGGAAGGCGCACCGGCAGGGGATGCAGCCGAACTCCCTGTGGTATCGGCCGATGACATAGCGCCTTATTACTTACCCAAAAAAGAAGACGGCTCGCCTGCCGTCTTTCTGAAAGCGAGACCGGTGACGGACCCGGGGAAATGCGACGGCTGCGGAATATGCGCCGGGGTCTGTCCCATGGGGTCCGTAGACCGTACCGACCCGTCAAAGATCACCGGTATATGCATCAAATGCTGCGCTTGCGTCCGGAAATGCCCGAAAGGCGCCAAATACTTTGATGATCCGGAGTTCCTGTCCCACGTCAGGATGCTGGAACGGGGCTATCGGGAACGGAAAGAGATATATATGTTCCCTTAACGGATGTGAGCCGTCAGAAGCCAAAGACTTCGGCGGCTTTTTTCATGTTTTCGCGTATCTCAACGCCGAATGGGCAGCGGGTCTCGCATGTGCCGCAGCCAACGCATTCGGACGCGTGGTGCTCCAGAACTCTGTAGTGCTCGCGGACGGTCTCGGGAACCGCGTCGTTCCCGCCCGCCAGAGCGAGGTTGAGGAATTTGGTCACGTCCGCGACGCTGATCCTGACGGGACAGGGCGCGCAGTGGCTGCAGTAGATGCAGTGGCCGATCCAGCTGACACGGGGGAAGGAAGCCAGCGCGCCTGCGTAGTCGCGCTCTTCGGCTGAGGCTTCGCAGTAGGCGGCGCTCTCCCTGAGCTGCCCGACGGAATGGGCTCCTGCGAGGACGGTCGCGACCGCAGGCCTTGAAAGCGCGTAGCCCAGGCACTGCGCGGAAGTGAGAGCTACGCCGGCCGGTGAGAGTTCTGCGTTCAGCAGGTCGCCGCCGGCAAAAGCCTTCATGACGGTGACGCCGACCCCTTTGCTCAGGCAGAGCTCATAAAGGCTTTGGCGGTCGGGATCCATGTTGACATAGCTGTTCACATAGGTCTCGTCAGCCCAGAGATCCTCGACATCCTCGCTCGCCGGCTGAAGATCGTAGCAGGGATTGACGGAGAACATCAGGACTTCTATGCCTCCCTCCTCGACGGCTCGCTTCGCGACTATCGGATTGTGGCTGGAGAGACCTATGTGGCGGATCCTGCCTGCGGCCCTGAGTTCGCGGGCATAGTCCAGAATACCGTTTTCGACAATGGCTTCCCAGTCGCTCATCGCGTCGCAGTAGTGGATCATCCCCACGTCGATATAGTCGGTATCAAAGAGGCTCATCATCTCTTCAAAGCCTGCCTTTACCTCGGAAAGATCCCTTGAGCGCAGATACTGTCCGTTCTTCCAGACCGAGCAGATATGCGACTGGATGATGAACTTCTCCCTGCGGCCCTTGAGCGCCCGGCCTATCGCGGCACGGAGTTCCGGGTCGGAAGCGTATACGTCAAAATAGTTGATGCTGAGCTTTTCGGCTTCGTCCAGCAGCTTGGCAGCCATTCCGTAGTTTTCTTCCGTCATTCCTTCACAGCCGATGCCTATCACGCTGACGCTGAGGCCAGTGGTTCCAAGGGGTCTGTATTCCATGGTACGGTTATTTCTCCTTTGATTTTGGTGCGGCGCGCGAAGCGCCGGTACGCAGATTATACCGCAAAACGGAGCGCGGTTTCAAGCCCCACAGGGGGCGCAGAAGGACCTTCCCGCATGCCGCCTGAGGGACTTTACGGTTGACAGTATCCGGGAAAATCATCAGAATGTATTTAGTATGAGAAAGGAGATCGCTAAGAATATGAGACCGGTAGCCATAGATGATTTCTGCAGGTTCAAGTTCCTGTCGGGGCTCGAATTCTCGCCGTCGGGCGACAGCGTGAGCTTTGTCGTTTCGGAAGCAGACAAGAAGAAAAACGGATACACTTCCTGCATCTGGACCATGAGGGGAGGGAAGCCGAAGAAGCTCACTTCCTTTGGGAAAGAGCGGAGTTTTCAGTATCTGGATGACGATACCCTGCTGTTCCCGGGCGAGAGGGAGCAGGCGCAGGACGGCCAGGCGGGCGGAGCAGGCGGCAAAGCCCCGGATCCGGGCAGCAAATACTACAGGATCTCGCTTTCCGGCGGAGAGGCGGAGCTCGCGTATACTTTCCCGATCCCCGTATCAAAGGTGCTGCCGCTGAAGGACGGCTCCGGGGACCTTTTGATCGCCGGAACGGTCATGCCCGGCTTCGAGGACCTGTACAAAGGCGATGAGAAATACAAGGCGGAGTTCCTCAGGCAGGCGAAGGATAACGCGGACTACGAGGTGATAGAGCAGTCGCCCTGGTGGTGGAACGGCGGGACGTATACCAAAGGCGCATACAGCGGCCTTTTCCGCTGGGACGCGAAGAAAAAGGCGCTGGAATGGCTTACCCCGAAGAATGTAAACGTCTCCGACCCGAAGCTCTCAAAGGACGGCAAATACGTTTACTACATGGCTTCCCCGGTCAGGCCGAGGCTGGTGCTGGCGGGTGAGAACTCGCTCTGCCGCATGAGCGTCGCCGGCGGGCGGGCAAAGACCCTCGCGAAGGACGAAGAACGCTTCTTCATATTCGGGTTCGAACTCGCAGACGATTTCATAATTATAGTCGCGCACGATAACAGATACGGCCTCAATTCCGACCCGGACTTCTTCAAAATGGACTATAAGACAGGCGCAATCGAACTGTACGCCGCGCACGGTGAGAGCATCGGGTCGAGCATCTGCACCGACATCCACTACGGGGAAAACCGTTCCGCTGCGGTGGAAGGTAACACTTTGTACTTCGTGTCTACGCGCTTTGATCAGGCGAACCTCTACAAGCTGGAGGACGGGGTGATCAGCGAGGTCATCGGGAAAGCTGGCTCGGTCGACGGATTCGCTGTCAGAAACGGCAGGATCCTCTTAGTCGCGCTTTGGGACATGAAGGGCCAGGAGATCTACGATGCGGGAGGCAGGCGCCTCACGGGCTTCAACAGCCGCGCGATGAGCGGAAGGTATGTCGCTGAGCCGGAGTTCATATCGGTCAGGCGCCCGGCAGTGAAAGGCGCGGCGGAAGGCGCTTCGGAGGCCCTGCCCTACGAAGTGCACGGCTTTGTCCTCAAGCCGTTCGGATACGATCCCGCGAAGAAATACCCGGTCATCCTCGACGTGCACGGCGGCCCGAAATGCGCCTACGGGGCGGTCTACTTCCACGAGATGCAGTACTGGACGGGCAAAGGCTATTTCGTGATCTACTGCAATCCGACAGGCTCAGACGGGCGGAACATCTTCTCCGACATCAGGGGGAAATACGGCACGGTCGATTTCGACGACATAATGGCGTTTACCGATGCGTGCCTGAAAAAATACCCATCCATGGACAAGAACGACCTGTTCGAGACCGGGGGCTCCTACGGCGGGTTCATGACCAACTGGATCATCGGCCACACCGACAGGTTCAGGGCCTGCGCGAGCCAGCGGTCCATCTCGAACTGGCTGTCGTTCTACGGAGTCTCGGACATCGGAGTGGATTTCTCCGCCGATCAAAACGCGGCCGGCCCGTGGTCGGATCCGGCCGCTCTCTGGGAGCACAGCCCGCTGAAGTACGCAGACCGGGTGAAGACCCCGACGCTGTTCCTGCACTCCTTCGAGGACTACCGCTGCCCGGTCGACCAGGGCTATCAGATGTTCACCGCGCTCCTGGCTCACGGGATCGAGAGCCGCCTGATCTGCTTCAGGGGCGAGAACCACGAGCTCTCCAGAAGCGGAAAGCCCCTCCACAGGATAAGGAGGCTTAAGGAGATAACAGACTGGTTCGACGGCCGCAGGAAG
>JAFWFF010000242.1 GCA_017515765.1 Bacillota bacterium
CCTGGATTACAACCGCGTGGTGAAGGACCTCGGCGGGCTTACGCCTGAAGAGTTCATCACAGCTCTTCGCGAGGCCGGGCTCACCGTCGAGGAAGAGGGCCGGGAACCCGTAAGGCCCGCGCATCACGGCGAATACATGATGGTGATGGGGGACACATGGTACAGGATCGAAAGGGCCCCTGGAGACGACGCGGTGTCCGACCCGGTCGAAGGCCTCGACGACTCGGCGCTCCAGGAGAAAGTGCTGGAACCGCTCCTCGGGATAAAGGATCCGAAGAAGGACCCGCGGCTTGCTTTCGTGAAGGGGACGGAGGAGATAGACGCCCTTGCGGACAGGGTCAGCCGCGGGATGGCTGCGGGATTCGCCCTTTACCCGGTCAGCATGGCGGAGATAATCAAAGTGGCCGACGCCGGCCTCACGATGCCCCCGAAGTCGACCTGTTTCACGCCAAAGCCGCTTAACGGGCTCGTGATGTATAAGTTCTAGATGAATGAATAAGAAGGATAAAAGAACGGCCGCCCGGAGGGCGGCCGTTTTGATCTTAATAATAACCCCGCTGTGCTTCCCGGGTGTTGTTCAGGACCTCCTGCACATAGCTCCTGCCTTCGGACTCCATCCTTTCGATCTGATCCAGGAGGAGCCTGAGTGTGCCGGCGGAATATGTCCAGAGCTCGCAGCGCGAGTAGGTCTCTGATGATACGCTCCCGGCAGCGTCCTCGGAACTGCTTACCGGCCTCGCCTGGGAGATCCCGCTGCTTCCGGCTGAAACGGCTTTAGCCTCACGGGTCTGGAGCTCCGCGATCCTGCCTGCGAGCTGTTTCTTCTCTTCGGACACTTCGGGGAGGAGATGACTTATCGCCGCGAAGTATCCAGGGTCGGTGAACGCCATCATATAGGCGTATTTCTCGATCATTATGTTCCGGCCTTCAGCAAGCGCTCCTTTAAGGTCGGAAAGATAACTCGCGCGCACTGTGGGCTCCCAGACCGTCAGCTGGCTCTGGCGCATGAGCTTGTAGAAGGCCTCGTCTTCCTGGCAGGAGGCTTTTGGGCGGCCTTCGTTCACCGTGCTGAACATCTCCCACTCAATGTCGAGTATCTCTTTTTCAAGGCTTCCGATAGGTTCCATAAATACCTGCTTTCATCGGGCTCTCAGCTTCGCGGCTATCTCATCCGAATGCGAGACCAGGAAAGTGTCGTGCGACGAAGTGAGTCCCTGGCGGGCGAGCTCACCTGTTATGTCGCCGCAGATCGCCTCTATCCTGTTGATTGCCTCATCGCCCTCGGACACCGTGAGAAAACGGACCTTGTCCACTGTCTCGCGGAGGACAGTGCATTCCTTCGCGGCCCGGAACAGCCATTTATAGAATGGTGAATACCTGCGGTTCAGCGCGAGGATAGTCATAAGAGCGGAGCTGATGAAGCGGTCCATCGCAAGATGCTGCGCGACCGTGTCGCCGCGCCTGACCGTGCGCGGATAATTGTACTGGCCTGACTGAGCCATCTCGAAGAGCCTGCCGCTCAGTTTGGTGAGCCAGACGTCTTCGGGACAGTCGGACAGGTATTCACGGATCCGGGTAAATTCACCGAGAAGATCGGTAAAGACTTCGCCGTTCGTAGCAGCCGCGAGGCACTGGTCGGGTATCCTGAGCCATTCGGACCTCGTCTCGGGAAGGCCTTTGCTCCTCAGGATGTAATCGTAGAAGCTGCCGATCTGCCAGACGCCGGACCTCAGCTTCGTCTGCGGGGTGTCGACCCTCGTGACGCCTTCGTAGCAGGAGGGGAGGGAGTCGTAGAGCTCACGGAGATCATCGCCTATGGCCTTCTCGTCCTCTTCGGAGAGCCAATGGAAGAACCTCGGGCAGAAGTCGTGGTCCTTTGAGATCTCGTCATCAAAGCCGAAGCACTCGGAGCCCTCTCCGACGAGCCCGGCAGCAATGCGGCCGCTTTGATCGGGGAACTTATTCAGTATGAGCTCCCTGGCGCAGTCGTTGTAATATCCGCGAGCAAGTTCCAGTCCGTTCATTTCAGGTCCACCTCGCCTTTAATATGTGGTTTTCCACCCATTCAGCGTTTTTCAGGAAGATGGCGGCGTCTCTTTCCGGCGCGCCGATGCGCCTTGCCAGAGCGGCCAGTTCGCGGTACTCTCTCACTGCGGACCCGGGGTCTCCGCTCCGCCACAGCAGCTCTGCCCTTGCGGCGTAGGCTGCAAGCGAATGATAGTCTCCGGCTCCCTCGGGCGATTCAAAGAACGAGACCGCGTCTTCGATATAACGTTCCGCCTCGTCAAACTCGCCGGTCTTAACCAGGAGGGATGCGAGGTTGGTGCGGGTTATCGCTGACTCCAGCGCAGCCCCGTTCGCGCGGTCGATCCGGTCAGCAAGAAGAAAGGACTCCTTTGCTTTTCCGGTATCGCCCATGTCGCGGTAGAGCAGCGCCCGGTTGTTGTAGAGCGGCGCAAGCCTCAGATCGTCCGCGGGCATGAAGCAGAGATATGCCGCGAGGGCAGAATCATAGCATCTGTCGGCCTCCGCGAACTTTCCGAGCACCTTCAGCGACGTGCCTATGTTAAGCAAAGTAGTCGCTCCCGCGAGAGTGGATCCGAGCCCCATGGAGTCCACGAGCTCAGACAGCCGCGAGCAAAGATCCCCGGCTTCCCCGAATCTCCCGAAACTGCGGTAAAAACCCAGAAGCTCGTTCCCCAGGGTCAGCTCGGAGGCTTTGTCGCCCAGCCCGGCTGCCTCGGAGTATCTCACTTCAAGGAGATCCATCGCTCCGCGGTAATCGCCGGAAGCGCAGAGCCCGTCAGACTGTCTAAGTATCTCGTTAGCGTCCATGACCTGCCGTCCTGTCAGTCTTCCGTGATGCCCGCGATGCGCTTCGCGAGTTCTTTCTTGGCTGCTATATTGCCCTGGCGCGCTATCATGATGCGCTGCGCCTGGGGGGATCCTGCGCCGTGGAGCGACTCGGTGCGGTAGCCGACCGCCGCTGCCCCGAGGCACATGTTCTCGAGGAAGCGCATGATGCGCTGCCTGTCTTCCGTGCTGACGCCCTCTTTGGCGGCGAAGAATTTATTGCAGACGTCGCCGATGGTCTCGCCGTTCTTCCCGACGACGGTATTGGACGAAAAGTCCTTCTCGCTAGGCATGGTGACCATCAGGCCGCCGGCTATGTCTTCCGCGAGTCTCACGATCTCGTAGGGGAAGCGCGTCACGTTCTGCTTGCAGACGTTAGCGAGCAGGAGGTCGATCTGGTAGTTGCCGGCTTTGGTCGGGCATCCTTCGCAGGAGCACGCGATGCCGCAGGAGTAGAGCGTCTCGTTCAGGTGGGTCATCTCGATGAGCTTGTCCTTGACGGCGCTGGCCTTCTCGACCCCGTTGTACTCGGCTGCGAGGGCGGCTGCACCGATCAGTACGTCGCCGACTCCGACCTTGCATCCTCCGTAGCTCTGCCTGTGATACCCGGCAAAACGCTCGACCATCATCCCGGCGAACTCGTACTCGCCGTTCAGGAATATGTACTCGTTCGGGATGAAGACGTGGTCCAGGACGACCAAAGCTTCCTGCCCGCCGAATTTGGCGTTTCCTACGTCTATCTTGCCGTCTTCGAGCTTGCGGGTGTCGCAGCTCTGGCGGCCGTAGATCATATACAGCCCGTCTGTGTCGGAGGGGCAGGCGAATGATACCGCCCAGTCCTTGTCGGCTTCGCCCATCGCGATCGTGGGCATGAATATATGCCAGTGGCTGTTGATCGAGCCGGTCTGGTGGCACTTTGCCCCGCAGACCACTATTCCGTCCTCCCTGCGCTCCACGACGTGGACGAACATGTCCGGATCGGCCTGGTCGTGAGGCGCTTTGCTGCGGTCGCCCTTCGGGTCGGTCATCGCGCCGTCGACCGTCAGGTCTTCGTCCTGGACGTATATGAGGAACTTCCTGAATCTCTCGTGATAGTCGGTCCCGTATTTCTCATCGATCTCGTAGGTGGTGGAGAATACAGCGTTGAACGCGTCCATGCCCACGCAGCGCTGGAAGCAGGAAGCAGTCACCTGGCCGAGCAGGCGCTGCATCTTGACTTTTTTGACCAGGTCTTCCGGCGACTGGTGGAGGTGGGCAAAGCGGTTGATCTTATGCCCCGTGAGGTTCGAAGTCGCTGTCATCAGGTCCTCATATTCCGGCATCTGCGCGAGCGCGTAGGTCATCGCGACGCAGTTTATGCTGGGCCTGATCATCGGATGGTCGACCCAGTTGTCGATCTTCTCTCCGAACATATATACTCTTGTGTTCAGCTCACGCAGGCTGTCGATGTATTCTTTCGCGGTCTTCATGGGGGATTCCTTTCATGATGATCAAAAAGTATTTTTTCAACAAAAATAGTATAAATAAAAAGCCCGGAAAAAGAAAGTTTTTCTTCGGCCAAAAACCGCCGGACGGCGCGGAAGGTTGATTTCATCGCTTGTCCGGCCACATCCGTACATGTGCCGAACCGAAACTCATCATCTTGATTATGGTGCTTTATTCTGTTAAAATCAAAAGTTGTAATAAAGTTTTAAATCTTTGATCTGATTGTTGCAAAGGAGAAGAAATATGAGCTGGTTACAGGATCTGTTCCACGTTGAAAAACCTATCATCGCGATGTGCCATTTACAAGCCATGCCCGGCGATCCGTACTATGACCCGGCAAAGGGAATGAAGGATGTTGTGGAGAAAGCCAGGATGGATCTGGAAGCTCTGCAGGAGGGCGGCGTTGACGGTATCATGTTCTCCAACGAATTCTCCCTTCCGTATCTTACGACGGTGCGTCCCGAGACCGTGGCTGCCATGGCCCGCGTTATCGGTGAACTGATGAGCGAGATCTCCATCCCCTACGGCGTCAACTGCCTTTGGGATCCGATCGCTTCCATCGACCTCGCCGCCGCCGTTGACGCGAAGTTCATCCGCGAGATCATGAGCGGGGTATACGCGAGCGATTTTGGTCTCTGGAACACCAATGTGGGCGAGACCGTAAGGCATAAGAACGCTTTGCACATGCAGGACCTCAAGCTCCTGTTCAACATAGTCCCGGAAGCCGCGAAGTATCTTGCGGACAGAGACATCAGCGAGATAGCCAAGACCACGGAATTCAACAACCATCCCGACGCCATCTGCGTATCCGGACTTACTGCCGGCGCGGAGACCGACACACAGGCGCTGAAGAAGGTGAAAGAAGCCGTCAAGCGTACGCCGATACTCTGCAATACCGGCTGCAACAAAGACAATATCGCCCGCCAGCTCTCCGTAGCCGACGGAGCTGTCTGCGCCACGACTTTCAAGTATGACGGAGTCTTCGAGAATCTCGTGGATGTAAGGCGCGTCAAGGAGTTCATGGCCGTGGTCAAGGACTTCAGGACCACCCTGTAGAAGAAACATGGGCAGACTCGAGGTTTGCGGAAAAGAACTCGATATAGACCTTGTCATCTTTGATAAGGACGGCTGCCTGTTCGAGAGCAAAGCTTTCTGGACCGGCCTCGCGGAATCGCGGGCGATAAGGCTCGCCGCGGCGACTTCCGAAGATATAGCGCTCGACTGGCTGAACCTGGTCGGTATGCCTGCGCGCCGGGATGAAAACGGAGGCCTTGCCATATACGGCTGCGACCCGATGGGCCCTCTGGCCCTCGCGCCGCCTTCGGAAGAGATAATAATCTGCGCCTCTGTGATCCTCAAGGCGACCGGCTGGCGCTGGCCTAAATGCCGTGAGACCGCAGAAGCCGTATTCTACGAAGCCGACAGGAACCTGGACCTCGATAAGTGCATAGTCCCGAGAAAGGGATTCCCCGGTGTGTTTGAGCGTCTGTCAAAGGCGGGAGTGCCCTTCGGCATAGCCACATCCGACGAGGAGGGCCGCGCCAGGGCATCCATCGGGAAATACACAGATCTCGGAGCTTTGTCCTTTATAGTCACTCCTGAGGACGTGGTACACAACAAGCCCGACAGGGAGACGATCGACCTGATAGCGGGGCGGTTCGGCATAAAGGACAACAGCAGGATACTCATGGTGGGCGATTCCTACGTGGACATGCTGATGGCAAGATCAGCGGGCGCTTACGGGATGGGAGTCCCCGAGTTCCCGGAAAGCAGGGAAGAGATGCGCCCGTTTGCCTCGTTCATCGCGGGATCGCTCGACGAGCTCCGGATAGCGGAATAAGGCCATCCCCATCCCGCAGCAGAAGGAAGGATCAATGGAAAAATATATCCTTGGAATCGATATAGGCACGACCGCGGCGAAACTTATCCTGATATCGTCGGAAGGCCGTATAGTATGCGAATCGAACCAGTCGCACGACCTGCTCTCCCTGCACAGGAACTGGGCAGAGGAAAGGGCAGAGGACTGGTGGCAGAATGTGGTCGACGGGATCGCCGATCTTCGCGAGAGAGCGCCGGAAGCCATGGCCGATATCTCCTGCATCGGATGCAGCGGCATGGTCCCCGCGATAGTCCTTATGGACGAAGAGGGGAACGTGCTCCGCAATACGATCCAGCAGAACGATTCGCAATGCACCCGCCAGATCGACTATCTCACAGGGCTGATCGATCAGAAAGAGCTTTACGAGCGCACCGGCGGCACCACGAACCAGCAGCACATCCTGCCCAGGCTCCTCTGGGTAAAG
>JAFWFF010000243.1 GCA_017515765.1 Bacillota bacterium
GCTGCATCATCATCGCAAAGCGTCTGAAGCTTATATAGCTGAAAAACGGATTTGCGGTCAGCATTGCGACCTTGTCGGGGAATTCTCGTTCGATGATAGCCTTTGCTCCGGGATGAGAGGCGAGAATGTCGCATCTTGTATCGATATCAGGCCTTTTACGGTCTAGGCCGCCCCAGAGCAGGTTTTCCTTTGACCAGATGTGTCCGAGGAAGCGGATGCTCATATTGAGCCACTGCGCCGCATCCGGGTTCTCGTCTCCTGTCGTGTGCGTCGCGAGCGCGAGACCGTGATCGCCGGATACGAACAGGTGGCATTCCACCGGGACGCCGGCTTTGTGGAGAGCCATGGCCATATTGAGAGTGTTCTCACACGGGACCGTGGCGTCCGGCTGAGTGGCGAACAGAAATGCCGGAGGAGCCGTGTTGTCTACGCTTGGGTAGAGGGGTTTTGTTTTGACTTTGCGGATGCTGAGCTTGTCATCATATGCTCCGTAGCCCAGGATCATGGCGTTGGCTTTTTCTTCTGTCAGCAGATTCAGTGAGGCGGACAGGTTTGCACCTGCTGAAAATCCCACTGTAGCGATCCGATTGGGATCAATATGCAGAGTATCTGCGTTCTCTCTGAGATACCTCATGGCGCTTTCTGCATCTGCAAGGGCACAGTCGAAGACCTCTTCTTCCGTCTTTAAGGGACAGCCCGGGGTGATGCCTCCGGTCGTGCAGTAGCGCAGCACGAAGGCGTTGAAACCGTTAGCGAGGTATGCCATGGCTATGGGGTCGGCCTCCTTGTCGACGCAGTGCATATACGCGCCGCCGGGGAAGACGAGGACCGCGGGTTTGGCTGCCGACTCGGGCATGGTCACGCTCGGGTCGTAGCAGAATCCGGTGAGCAGGGCTCCGTTCGGATCAAGCTTCACTTCAATGTATTTCATTCCTTATCTCCTGGTATCCCAGCGTCCGCACCAGACGAGGTCGTTTGCCTTGCCCTTGAATTCGCTGCGGCCTGTGATCTTCTCGATCGCCGCGCGGATGTATTCTCTTGTCGGAGCGTACGCGTTGACGAAGGTCTTGAGCATCGGGAGATCGTAGAGGTGGTTCGTGTAGTTGAGCGAGATGCCGATCGTCGGCACTTCATAGACGAACCAGGGGAGTTCGCTGGAGTGCGCCGCGGACCATTTGACGCGGACGTTGTTCTCCTGCGCGTAACCCTTCATGTGAACGACCATGAATACGACGTCGTATTTGGACTTGAATTCCTCGACGGACGGTGTCTCCATGATCTTGAAGGCGTTCATCGGGGACATCTGTTCGCATTCCATCTCGTAGTAGTCCTGATGGCAGTCCACCGTGAATCCGGCGCGCTCGAGTTCCTCGACGACGATCTTCTTGGAGGGATCGGTGCCGTTGAGATAGCTGACCGGCGCTGTCTCGACATAGTAGAGGATGGCGCGGGGCTTCTTCGCGGGATCGAGCGGAAGGATGTGCTGCGTGTCCTTGACGAGAGTTACGGACTTGTCGGCGCATACGGCAGCCGCTTCGTGATGGTCTTCGCATCCGACTATTGAGAGTCCGTCTTCAGACGGGAATTCGTATTTATAGAGATTGAGTTTGGCCTTGAGGCCGAGGATGCGTGTTACAGCCTCGTTGAGGCGCTCGTCCGTGATGACGCCGTTTTTGTATCCGTTCATCATGTAGCCGTAGTCTTCAGCCGGATCGTTGAAGAACAGGAACATGTCGCAGCCCGCGGCGATCGCGCCCGGGACCTGTACGCTTCTCGGAGCGGCTGTGGAGAGACCCGCCATGTGAGAGGCGTCGGTCAGCACGAGACCGTGGACTCCGAGATGATCGCGCAGGAGATCCTGCAGGAGTTCCGGAGAGAGAGTTGCGGGAAGAATGTCGTCATCGGTCATGCCGGGGCGCAGTTTCTTGCTCCACGCAGGCA
>JAFWFF010000244.1 GCA_017515765.1 Bacillota bacterium
CCGACGCCGACGAACATCTCGACGAAGTCGGATCCGCTTATGGTGAAGAAAGGCACTCCCGCCTCACCTGCGGTAGCGCGCGAAACATAGGTCTTTCCTGTGCCCGGAGGGCCTACGAGGAGGATGCCCTTGGGTATCCTTGCTCCGAGATCCTGATACTTCCTGGGGTCTCTCAGGAAGTCCACTATCTCCTCGAGTTCCTCCTTCTCCTCCTTCAGGCCGGCCACGTCGTCAAAGGTGATCTTCCGGCCCTCTCCCTTATACAGGCGGGCTTTGCTCTTTCCGAAGGAGAAGGCCTTCCCGTTCCCCTGGTTCATCATCAGATAGAACAGGAAGCCCAGGGTCGCTATCATGATAAGGCTCGGCAGCACGTTGACCAGGAAGGAAGTGGCTGAGCTCGGCGCGTCGGTCTCCACCTTCAGCTTGCCCGCCTCCATCTGGGGATAGATATAGTTCTCCTCCAGATAGGTGATCTCCATGATATACGGGGCGTAGGTGTAGAGATACTGCTCCGAACCCTCCTCACTGTCCTTCAGAAGTCCCGTGAGCTTGGTGTCGGTTATGTTTATCTCGGAAAACTCCTCTTTCTTAAGGTGTTCCGCGAACGTGGAGAACTTCACCTTCTTAAGGTCGCTGTTCCCTCCTCCGCGGTAGAATGAGATTGCCATGACCAGCATGAAAAATATCATGATGTATATGGTTATGTTTCTGGCAAATCTTTTCACTAATTGATCCTCCCAAACAAAAATTGTTAGTCGTCAACAAATAAATCAAGTTATTTTATCATATTTAATACTTTAGTTCAATATACAGCACCTTTTTTGTAGTCTCGGTCACGGAGCGGGCTGCCGAATACCTGGGCTTCTCCGCTCCGGCGAAAAGCACTTCGCTTCCGGCCGCGATCAAAGGCAGGCTGTCCCGTTTCCTCCTCGGCACCTTCATGTCCACGAGCAGGTCCTGGAGCTTCCTGGTACCGCCCTTAAGCCGGATATAGTCGCCCGGGCGCCTGGTCCTGAGCTCTGGCGTCTCTCCTTCCGCAAACCCTTCCGCGTCGAAGAAGATCCTCACCGTCCCCGCTTCCTTGGGCAGGGCCTTAAGCTCTTCAAATTCCTCACGGGTCACGACGGATACATCCATCCGCGGCATGCCTTCCGCGCCTCCGGGCATAGAGGCCCCGGAAGTACCGGCAGCAGGAGCCTTAAGGATCAGGTCGCCGTATTCCATCTCAAACCCGTATCCTCCGGGAAGGTCCGTCCTTCCCGACGGTCCTGACACGCCTGCGAGATACATCATCGCCTCGTAGTGTGCGGAGGTCACGTCCTCGGTAAGCCCGATCTCCGCGAGGGCTTTCCTTAGAACGCGCTTGGCAACAGCAGGCTGAAGGCCTCTGAACTCGTCCCCTTTGATCCTTATCTCGCCGCTCCCGCAGGCCGAAGCCATCTCCCCGAAGGCCTCATCGGCAAGCCCGCGAAGCGTCTCCTCATCTTCCGAGGCGGAGTCAGCCAGCCTCAGAAGGGCGTCTTTAACTCCGGGGGAATATTTCTCCAGTTCCGGTATGAGTCCCAGCCTTATGCGGTTCCTCCCGTAGACCGGCTCGTCGTTGGTGGCGTCCCTGCACGGTTCGAGCCCCCTCGCAGCGCAGTATTCCTCTATCTCTCCGCGGGTGACGCCGAGGACGGGCCTCACGACTTTGAACTCTCCCATCATGCGCACATAGGGTATGGAGGACAGACCGGCGGTGCCGCTCCCCCTGAGCAGGTGCTGCAGCACGGTCTCCACTCGGTCGTCAGCGTTGTGGGCGACCGCGATCACGGTCTCCTTTCCGGATGAGGCAAGCGCTTCTGCCGCGGCTTCCGCGAACGCCTCGTAGCGCCTGATCCTTCCGGCTGTCTCGGTCGAGACGCCCATCTCCGCCGCGTCCCGCTCACAGTCGATAGAGACCGTCTTCAGTATGATACCCCGTTCTCCGCAAAACTCCTCGCAGAACTTTTGATCGCCGTCCGAAGCCTCGCCCCTCAGTCCGTGATTCACGTGGACCGGGATCAAAGTGAGCCCGAGGGGCTCAGCCATTCCGCAGAGCACATCAAAAAGGCACAGTGAGTCCGGTCCGCCCGAAAAGCCGACCACCACCTGTGCTCCTTCTCTGAACATATCGTATTTTCTCACGGTCTCCAGCACCTTCAGGGAGACCGCTGAAACCGCATCCTTTTTCATGTTTCTTTATCCTGGAGCCCGTAGAACCTCATGGCGTTCCGGTAAGCCGCTTCCGAGGCCTCCTCAAAAGTGACGCCTTTGATTACCGCGAGCCTCCTGGCTGTGTGCTCTACATACCACGGGCGGTTGGGCCTTCCTCTCAGGGGTTCCGGAGTAAGGTAGGGCGAGTCCGTCTCGACCATCAGGAACTCCATCGGGATCTCCTGCACCACCCTGACCGTCTTCTTGTTGTTCTTATACGTCAGCGGCCCGCAGATCCCTATGGTCGCGCCGAGCTTCACGTATTCCGCCGCGAGCTCCGCGCTGCCCGAAAAGCAGTGGATATCCACCCTGGCGTCCGGAAGGAGCGCGCCGTCCGGACCGGGCCGTTTCGGGAAAAGAGCCTTCCTCTCGTCCGAGAAGGCTCCCTCCCCTGCCAGGATATCCATGGTCTCTTTGTCCGCGTCGCGGCTGTGTATGACTATCGGCATGCCCAGCTCGTTCGCGAGAGCGATCTGCCGGCGGAACCAGTATATCTGGTCCTCGCGCGGCGATCTCATATAGTAATAGTCCAGGCCTATCTCCCCGATCGCCGAAGCTCCGGAAAGAGCGAGCCTCTTTATCTCCTCATAGATGCTCTCATCCATCGAAGCCGCGTCGTGCGGATGCACTCCGACGACCCCGGTGCACCAGGGATATCTCGCGGCGTTCTCCATGACCCTAACCGAAGAAGGCAGGTCATAGCCTATATCCGCCACGCGCTGAAGAAGGGGGTGCTCCTCTATCTCTTCGATGATCGACCGGAGCTCCTCTTCCGTCTCAGCCAGATCTCCTATGTGCGCGTGAGAATCAAAAAGCATCGCGCTTCTCCTATCTTACGACGTTCCCGTCGTCCGCGGAGGTGGTCACCAGCTCGAACTTCTCGCCGCTCTCGGCAAAGAGGAGCATGCCCTTTGATTCCTGCCCTCTCAGTGCTCTCGGCTTGAGGTTGGCCACGACGATGACCTTCTTGCCGATCAGCTCTTCGGGCTTGAAGATCTTGGCGACTCCGGAGACGATCTGTCTTACCTCCGTACCCATCTTCACCTTGAACACCAGGAGCTTGTCGGCGTCCGGGTGCTTCTTCGCCTCGAGTATGGTGCCGACGCGGAAGTCGATCTTCTCAAAATCGGCGTACTCGATCTCGGGCTTGAGCTCGAGCGGGACGTTCTCCTCGGCGGCAGCTGCGGCGTTCTTCTGCTGCGCGGCCTCCATGTTCTTTCTCTTCATCTCCTCGAGCTCCGCAAGCTCCTTCTCGATGTCGAGTCTCGGGAAGATGGCTTCGCCTCTCTTAACTTTGGAGCCGGCCATGAGGTCGAATCTGAAGGCGTCTTCCCATCTGATGTCGCCTTCCGCTCCGATCTGCTCCCTGATCTTCATGGTGGTCGTGTGCATGAACGGGGAGATCAGCACGGATACCACTCTGAGAGCCTCAGCCAGATGGTGCATGCAGGTGTCGAGCTCAGCCTTTCGGCTCTCGTCCTTCGCGAGGACCCAGGGCATCTTCTCGTCGACGTATTTGTTCGCGCGTCTCACCACGACCCAGATCTCCTCCAGGGCCATGTTGAAAGCGAATTTGTCCATCTGCGCGGAGACCTTGTCTGCCGCTCCGACCGCGATGTCCATGAGCTCCCTGTCGAGCTCATCCTCTGCGGCAGCCGCGGGGACCACTCCTCCGCAGTATTTCTCGATCATCGTGACGGTCCTGGATACCAGGTTGCCCAGGTCGTTCGCGAGATCAAAGTTCATGCGCTTCAGCATTACTTCGTTCGTGAACACTCCGTCCTGCCCGAAGGTGTACTCCCTGAGCAGGAAGTATTTCAGGGCGTCGATCCCGTATCTGTCGATCAAAGTCACGGGGTCTACGACGTTGCCCTTGGATTTGCTCATCTTGCCGCCGTCGATGAGGAGCCAGCCGTGTCCGAGCACCTGCTTCGGAAGCGGGAGTTC
>JAFWFF010000245.1 GCA_017515765.1 Bacillota bacterium
CAAAAAACCGCGGTCGCTGCCGCGACCGCCGGCGCCTTCGGCGCACTGCTCGGGGTCCTCTTCACGCTTTCCCTGAGCCCCCTCGCCCTCAACATCATCCTCATCATCGTAATGCTCATAGCAATCGTGACCATGCTCCGGAAATAAGCAGTTCTGTATTCCCGGGGCGAACTTGTCTCCGTTTTTTCCCGGCGGCATCAAAAAAACAGGCGGCGCCAATTGGCGCCGCCATATTATTTGACAAACCCATGAAAAACGCAGCTATTATACGGCAAAACTCATGGTTATTGCTGCTTTTTTGCTCACGCCAATTGGCGCGTGAAAAAAGAGGGCCAAACCCATGCCGCTAAGAGCATTCCTCAGTACAGTTCGGGCCGCATCGCGCTCAGGATCGGAAGCTGAGCGCGTGCTTTTTGATCGTCGGAAAAGTCGATGTCGGCGTACAGGATCTCTTCGCCGGTGCCGGCGCGCGCGAGGACGCGGCCCCAGGGCGAGCAGACGATGGAATTCGCGTAAGATACGTAGACGCCGTCTTCGTTACGTGCGGGCGCGCAGCCTGCGGTGAAAAGCTGGTTGTCGACTGCACGCATCCGGAAGGAAAGCTCCCAGTGGAGCGGGCCTGTGGTCATGTTGAAGGCTGCGGGGACGATGATGGCTTCCGCGCCTTCGCGGCACATTTTGCGGAAGAACTCCGCGAAGCGGATGTCGAAGCAGATCGCGAGGCCGAACCTGTGACCGAGGGCGTCGAACACCGTCGCGCGGTCCCCGGGGGTGAACACTTCGGACTCGTGGAAATGCTGGCCGCCCTCCACGTCGATATCAAACAGATGCGCTTTCCGGTGACGAGCGATCTCGCGGCCTTCCGCGTCGAATACGAAGCTCGTGTTGTAAAGGCGCGTTTCGTCCGCGCCGCCCATCTCCAGCTCAGGGAACGAACCGCCCACCAGGACCAGTCCGGCTTCCCGGGCGGTATCAGCGAGGCTCGTGTAGATCATGCCGCCCTTCGCCTCGGCGTACTTCGGGAAAAACTCATTGGCGTACGGGCAGCAGAACATCTCGGGAAGCACAGCCATATCGGCCCCTGCGGCGGCCGCCTCAAGGACCATTTCCCGCGCCCTGGCGAGGTTTTGTTCTTTGTTCGGGGAGACCCCCATCTGGATAAGTGCGAGCTTCATGTTTTGACCTCCCGGAAAGCGAGACACGCCTAAGACTCTATCTGAGGCGCAGATTTCCCCACCTCAGCAAAAGCGCCAGCAGCCACGTCAGGACAGCGACCACCGCGAAAACGATGAACGACGCGGGGATCCCCCAGGACGCGAAACCGTACCAGTCGTTCACGTAACGGCCGTCCGCCATGCCGCCGCGCAGGACGTTCAGAAAATACCAGACCCCATACAGGAGCATGGGCGCCACCGCGATCAAAGCCGCCGAAAAGCCCATCTCCGGGAATCCTTCGAAACTGTCGAGCCAGATGAATTCTATGATCGCCGCGACCGGGACGATCAGGTGGAACCAGAGATTCGGTCCCGTGAACAGATATGCGTAGCCGATCCTCGGACCGAGGAATATCAGCACCACGACGAGGGTAAGGGTGACCGATACCGCTGCCGCGTATTTCAGTACCGCGAGCCACATGGGAACGGCGAAACCGCCCGCGCCTGGAGCGCCCGCCTCCGGAGTCCCGCCGGTCCTGCCGGCAAGATAAACTGCCAGGAACACCACCGCCATGATACCCGCGAGCACGTTCGAGAGCATCGTGAAAAACCTCATGTTCCTGAGGCCCGCGGTCAGCAGGGTGCCTCCCCCGACGGCCCCGTTCTCGCCGATCTTGTCGGCGGTCAGGCTCATCATAAGGAAGATGCCGTAGGCGACCATCAGCACGATCAGTATGTTGGCTGTTATGCAGAGTTTCAGTTTCATCCGAACAGATGGCGGTAGTAGTCGCGTGCTATCACGTCGCTGCAGTAGTTGATCTTGTTTGCCACGATGGTGTTCATGCGCGATACGTAGTCGGACGGTATGTCGCCTGCGCCTTCCGCGGGAGTGAATGTGTCGGTCCAGGCTTCGTAGGTGCCTTTGTCCGTCTTCCAGTCGTGGTTCAGGTTGAAGACCAGAGGATCGCGGTTTGAGAACACGTCGCGGCCGACGAGCACACGGGAATCAAATGGTATCCCGTACAGATTGAGGAGCGTCGGCAGTATGTCCAGGCTGAAGGTCGGCGTGTCTATCACTACCGGTTCATCGAACATCTCCGGATCCTCCAGGCACCCGCACCACATGATAAGGCGGTTGTGGTCGCGGTCCATCATATTTACCACGTTGTGTCCGTAAAGCTCGGAAAGATAAGGCATGTTGCCGAGCGACGAGCTGGTGTCGAGGCCGTACGGGAAATGGTCGGCGCCGATCACTATGACGGTGTCGTCAGCAATGCCCTTCTCCTCGAGCCTGGCGATAAGGTACTCCATCGCTTTGTCCAGTTCGACGTTGCAGGCAAGATAAGAGCGCACGGTCTCGGAGCCTTCGTAGCCCTCCGTACTGTCCCAGTTCTTCCTGGTCATCGCGTTCCCGCCGTATGAATACCCGGAGTGCCCGCTGACGGACATATAGTACACGTTGAACGGCTGGTGCTCTATGTAAGCGTCGACCGTCGCCTGCATCATTTCAAGGTCGCTCTCCGGCCACTGCTCGGTTATCTTGCCCTCCAGGCCGTTTCCAAGCCCGTAATAGCCCTCGGAATACCCGAGTTTGTTGTGGGTCACGTGCCTGTTGTAGAACATGTAGTCGTTGTTGTGGTACGCGATCCCGTAGTATCCGAGCATGTTCAGCTGGTAGCTCATGGTGTACCAGCAAAGATTGTTTGTCATCTCGCCCATCGAGGCGCCGCCGGACATCGGGAGCATGCCGAAGATGTTTTCAAACTCGCCTCCGGTGGTGCCTGCAGAAGCGGGCTGATAGTAGTCTGTGAAGTTGAAGCCTTTGGTCGCCATCCTGTAAAGGGTCGGCGTGCGCACAGGGTCGATCGCCTCGGCGCTGAACGCTTCGGCCGAGATGAAGATCAAATTCTTCCCTTTGAAAAGCCCTGTCATCTCGTTCTGCGACGAAGGCTCCTGCGCGCTCACATAATTATCCATAGCCTGGAGCGCGCCTCCGGCGGCTTCTCCAAGCGCCTTGAAATCGATGTTCAGAACGTTCTTGTCGTAGACCAGTTTGCCCTGCGAGGCGGTTTTGGTCACGTTGCTGACGGTCACGTGGAGGAACTCGGGCAGTTCGTCCGGGTCAGCATTCCCGGCGTCCGCCTCATAGTCGTATCCGGTCGCCCCGCGGGTCCCGGCGCTCCGGGTCATGTCGAGCCTGAGCCCCGTCAGGAATCCGAACTTCTCGACCGCCGACTGGAAGTTGTACCGCGAGCCGTATGAATATTTATAAATATCGACCGCGCTTATCGCTGCGGTGTTCAAAGCTATCGCAGCGACGAGCGTCAGCACTGCGGCGGCAAAGCCCTTCTTTCCGAACCGCGCCGCCTTATCCTTTCTGAGTCCGAAGATCAGATACAAGATCAAAGGCAGCAACATG
>JAFWFF010000026.1 GCA_017515765.1 Bacillota bacterium
GACGCGAGGCTCCTTCTGTATATCTCCGTATATTCTCCGAACGGCCCCGGATCCGCGTACAGATAATCCGATACCATCACCAAACCCCCGAGGGTCCCCGCGAGCTCAGTGAGCTCATCCGCGACCCTGTCACCTGCTCCCGTGTCGACCGTGCCGTCATCCCTGAACATCTCGTTCTGAAGGAGCGCGGTCACGCTGTCCAGCAGGAACGACCCCGACGGGTCGGCCATCTCCGGAAGCTTTGATATCCCGGCCGGCACCTCCAGCGTGGTGAAGCCCCAGCCTTCGCGTTCCTTCCGGTGCCGCGCCACGCGCGCGTCATCCTCGGGATCCCTCGCTATCATCGTCGCTACGTAGTACAGGGGCTTTCCGCTCTTTTCCGCAAGCTCCGCCGCCTTCCGCTGAGCAAAGGTGGACTTGCCGTTCTTCGCTCCTCCGCTGATGTAAATATTCATCAGAAGTTGCTGCCCCCTCTAAGTTCCTCGAGGTATTCGGAGTCGACCTGGGCCTCCTCAAGGCTCCACATGTCGTTCATCACCGAGCAGGCCGCCTCGATTATCTTGAAGGCTATCGGGCATCCGCTTCCCTCGCCTAGCTTCATCCCGAGGTCGAACATGGGCTCTATCCCCAGTTTTTCCGAAGCTGCGGTATATCCGCTCTCCTGCGATCTGTGCGAGGTGAACATATAGCCCGTGACTCCCGGGCAGATCGCCTGGGCGACCAAAGCTGCCGCGATCGAGATCACTCCGTCCACGACCACCGGCACGCGGTTTGCCGCGGCGGCGAGATACGCTCCTGCCATTCCGGCGATATCATATCCTCCGAGGCAGGAGAGGAGTCTCAGCGCATCATCCGGAGTGCCTTCCGTTCCGGGCCTTCCGCTCTCTGCGTCCATAAACCCGTATTTCTCAAGGCCCTGCTCCAGGACCTCGATCTTCCTCGCGAGGCCGGCGTCGTTGAGGCCGCCTCCTCTTCCGGCGACCTCCGCGGGGGTCAGCCCGGTAAGCGCGCAGATCATGGCTGATCCGGTCGTCGTGTTACCTATCCCCATCTCGCCCACTCCGAGGAGTTGGGCGCCCGCTTTGCATGCAGCTTCAACGGCTTCGGCTCCGATGAGCATCGCGCGGACCGTCTCCTCGGGAGTCATTGCGGGCTCCTTGAGGAAATTCCTCGTGCCGTTCGCGATCCTCCTGTTCACGACCTTGCGCGCGAGCTGAGGGAGCCCCTTTCCGCCGTTCTCTTCATCCTGAATGAGCATGGACTCAGTCGAGTATTCAGGCGGTATCGGGAGCCTGACCCCGACGTCAACGACCAGGATGTCGATCCCGAAATGCTTTGCCTGAGTGCCAACCCCGGTGATCCTCCTGGTGAAGTTCACGGTCTGCATCAGCGTGACCGTCTGCGGGGCGGAAGCGACGCCCTCCTCCACGACTCCGTTGTCGGCGCTCATCAGGATGATCGCCTGCTTCGCGACTTCGTTCCCGAACGGCTTTCCGGTGATGCCTGCAAGCCTTATGCTTATGTCCTCCAGCCTCCCGAGGCTGTGGGGGACCTTGACTCTGTAGTCCTGTCTCTTCTGCGCCTCGGCCATCGCCGCGGCGTCAGGAGGCCCTATCCTGTCAACTATAGCCTGTATCC
>JAFWFF010000246.1 GCA_017515765.1 Bacillota bacterium
ACGAGTGGGCAGGCGCTCAGGCTTTCTCCTCTTTCGATACATATCTTGCACCTTTCGTAAAGGTTGATAACCTTTCATATAAGCAGGTTAAGCAGGACATCCAGTCCTTCATCTACGGAGTGAACACCCCCAGCCGCTGGGGCACCCAGGCGCCGTTCTCCAACATCACGCTCGACTGGACCGTTCCGGAAGACCTTAAGAATCTCCCGGCGATCGTCGGCGGCAAAGAGATGGATTTCACCTACGGCGAATGCCAGAAAGAGATGGATATGGTGAACAAAGCCTTCATCGAGATCATGATCGAAGGCGACGCCAACGGCAGGGGATTCCAGTATCCGATCCCGACGTATTCCATCACCAGGGACTTTGACTGGAGCGAGACCGAGAACAACAGGCTTTTGTTCGAGATGACCGCCAAGTACGGCACCCCGTATTTCTCCAACTACATCAACTCCTACATGGAACCGAGCGATGTCCGCTCCATGTGCTGCAGGCTGCGCCTCGACCTGAGAGAGCTCAGGAAGAAATCCGGCGGCTTCTTCGGATCCGGCGAATCCACCGGCTCCATCGGCGTAGTCACCATCAACATGCCGAGGATCGCCTATCTCGCGGAGAACGAGGAAGACTTCTACAACAGGCTTGACAAGCTTATGGACATCGCAGCCAGGAGCCTCAAGACCAAGAGGACCGTCATCACAAGGCTTCTCGAGCAGGGACTCTATCCCTATACCAAGAGATACCTCGGAAGCTTTGAGAACCACTTCTCCACGATCGGCCTCGTGGGCATGAACGAAGCCAGCCTGAACGCCAAGTGGCTGAGAGCGGACCTCACAGACCCGAAGGCCCAGAGATTTACCAGAGACGTGCTGAACCACATGAGGGAGAGGCTCTCCGACTATCAGGAAGAGTACGGCGACCTCTACAACCTGGAAGCGACTCCGGCAGAGTCCACCACCTACAGATTCGCTAAGCACGACAAGGAGAAATATCCGGACATCATCACCGCGAACATGAACGGGACTCCGTACTACACCAACTCCTCGCATCTGCCCGTAGGCTATACCGAGGACGTGTTCTCCGTGCTCGACATCCAGGACGATCTGCAGACCCTTTACACCTCCGGGACCGTCTTCCACGCCTTCCTCGGAGAGAAGCTGCCTGACTGGAAAGCCGCTTCCAACCTCGTAAGGAAGATCGCCGAGAACTACAAACTGCCGTATTACACCATGTCGCCCACATACTCCGTATGCAGCGAGCACGGATATCTCTCCGGCGAGCATTTCAAATGCCCGCACTGCGGAAAGACCACCGAGGTCTACAGCCGCATCACCGGATACTACAGGCCGGTGCAGAACTGGAACGACGGCAAGGCCCAGGAGTATAAGGACAGGAAAGAGTACAACATCGGACGTTCCGTTCTCACTCACATAGGACCCAAGCCCGCTCCGATCGACGACGTTCCGGAACCCGCCTACGCTTCGGCTTCTCCCGAGACCGCTCCCGCATATTCCCCCGCGGCAGAGCACGTAGTGAGGACTGAAGCTCCGGCTCCGGCGCCGGTACGTGAGGTCAGGGAAGAGGCTCCCGTCTACGCCGCTCCGGCGCGCGAGACCGCGTCTGCCTCTTATTCCGGGGCCGCTGTACGCGAAACTTCGGAAGCCCCGATCTACGCCTCCCCGGTAGTCCCGCCCGAGACCAAGCGCGTGTTCAATCCCTTTGCTCCGGCTTACGATCCGTCTGAGGATTACACTTTGTTCGACGCCGCGAGAGAGGCTGCGAACGAGAAGGCCTGCTGCGCACCGGAAGAGCCCTTCATCATGAGGGAAGAGCCGGCTGCCGCGCCCGAACCCGCTGCGGAGCCCGAAGCCCCGGCAGTGGAAGCGCTCCTGTTCAAGACCGCGACCTGCCCGAACTGCAAAGTTGCTGCGGCGATGCTCGACCAGGCCGGAGTGGTCTACAGAGTCGTGAACGCCGAGGACGAGCGCGAGCTGGTCAGAAAGTTCGGCATCAGACAGGCGCCGACCCTCGTCCTGACCGACGGTGAGAACTTCGAGGCATATCGCGGAGTGTCCGACATCAAAGGCTGGATCATGAGAAGCTGATCAAAGCCGATCAAAATCAGAGTACTGCGGCGCGTGGACATACGCCCACTTACCCTACAGGGATGGCTCGCCATCCCTTTTTTCTTTATTATTAATTCTATCCATTTGTAGCTGAGCCTGCTGCGGCCACAGATGGACAAGACTCTTTTGCAAAAAAAGTATAAAGTATTATAATGAACAAAAAGCAATGCCTAAATCATGTCAAAAGGAGAGGAGTTCGCTGACGATGAGATGCCGAAGCGGGAATGGAAAAAAGGCCCTGATAGTATTAATGGTTGCTGCCATATTGTTAACGTCCTCGTGCGGAGCGATGAAAGAGACCTCGGATTTCATGAAGGGAAAAACCTCGGAGTTTTTGGACTGCATTATCCTGCACGATCTTGACGGATTGTATGCTTTGTGTTATCCGGACTCCGTTGAACGCGGACAGCTGGAGGAGTTCGAAAAACAGTTCTTTGATTACTGCCCCGTAGCAGAAGGATATGAATTGTCCACAGAAGGGATAAAAGTAAATAAGACGGTCGGAACCAACAGCGCAGATACGATCACTGCTGATTTTAAACTCACGTTTAACGGAGAGGTTTATTATATCAACGCTGAGTATGTTAAAACGAGCGGGGGAGAAGGGTTTAAAGCCTTCTGGGTCTCAAGTGAGGAGGATCATAAAGCCGACTAGCCCGAAAACTGACAAAACGGATAGATCCGCTATAAAGCTTTTAAAAGGGGAGGAACAAAAATACCCGTTCCTCCCCTTGACTTTTGTTTACTTTAAAATATATAATCAAGTTGCCTTGTTTAGAAATACTAAACTAAAAGTTTAGAATATCTGAGCGGACCGCGTCAGCGGGGAAGGAGAAGCCAATGTCCACGGATATCGGTGAAAGGATTAAAGAGCTGAGGGTCAGAGCCGGGCTCACCCAGGAGGAGCTTGCCGACAGGAGCGAGCTTTCCAAGGGCTTCATCTCACAGCTCGAGAGGAATCTCACATCACCCTCCATCGCCACCCTTGAAGACATTCTGCAGTGTCTGGGGGTCACGGCGGCGGAGTTTTTTGCTGAGGATAAGGACGAGCAGATAGTCTTCGGTCCGGAGGACTATTTTGAGTAGGTAGACGAGGAAGAGGGGCATTCCGTTGAGTGGATAGTCCCGAACGCCCAGAAGAACGCAATGGAGCCGATCCTCATGACTATAGCGAAGGGCGGACGCTCCTATGAGGACGACCCGCACGAGGGCGAGGAGTTCGGCTATGTGCTTTCCGGCAAGGTCGAGATCCACGTCGGAAGCCATAAATACACGGCGTCCAAAGGGGAGTCTTTCTACTTCCGCTCGGACAAGACCCACTACATAACCTCCGCGTGCGGGGCCAGGATCCTCTGGGTCTCCACGCCGCCAAGCTTTTAGAACCTAACACTTAAGATCAATTCAGGAGTGACAGAGATATGCCGTCTTTGATAGAACTCAGAGAAGTAAGCAAGACCTTCGGCGACACGATGGTGCTCGACAAGTTCAGCCTTTCGGTAGCCGAGAACGAATTCATAACCCTTTTGGGACCGTCGGGCTGCGGCAAGACGACCACGCTCAGGATAGTCGGCGGGTTCGAGACCCCCGACGAGGGCAGGGTGTATTTCGAGGGCAAGGACATAACGGACGT
>JAFWFF010000247.1 GCA_017515765.1 Bacillota bacterium
AGTATATGGCCGGATATGCTATCGAGCCAGGCAGAAGCCAAAGGTCGCTGGTCTGCCAGATGATGCCGGGCTCATCCTCTCCGTCTCCGCCCGCGTATACAGGCGCTGAGGAAGCCCCTGCGACGCTTATCAAAAGCAGCAGCGCCAGTAGTATCCCGGCAAATCGTTTCATTCTCTTTTTCATAGTTCAGGTCCTCCCACAGGGCCGTCCGGAGATTCATCGCGCTCCAGTATCTTCCAGATCGTCTCATCGGAGATAAGGGTCGGCCCTCCGAGCACGAACAGGAACCTCGATCCGAGATTTCTTGCACTCAGCGCGAGATCGGCATACTGCCAGTTATCGTCGGTCACCAGGAGGAGCGGTCCTTCGGTCGTCAAAGCCAGCGGCCCTCCGGCCAGGCCGTCCGGGAAATTCCTGCCGTATGCAAGAGTGGCGTAATATCTTTGCTTTCCGGAGAAATACCAGTTGGCGACGAGTTTGGAGGTCTCATACCTGTTCACTCCGTTGAGGCGGCCCGGAAGCCCCGGCGTGAGCGGCTTGACCTGCTCCTCGACCTCTTTCGATACCGCTCCGTCACCGCCTATCATCATGATGTGTTCCGGCTTCATCCCGTTAAGGAAATCCATTTGGTCCTTATTGAGTTCCTTTCCGGCGAGCATGATCGGAAGTCCCACCGCGGACGCGGACAGCGCATCCGCGAAATTGGTGCCGGAGCAGATCAGTATCTCACCGCCGGACACTCCGCAGTAGTCCAGTATCTGAAGATTCGTTTCGTATCTGTTCGCTCCGGCGAAGCGTTTTATCTGCCAGTCCTTGAAGCCGCCCGCCTTGAGCGCGGATTCCACTTCCGAGGAAACTGCCCCTTCGCCGCCGAGGATGTAGATCATCCCCTCCTCATACATGTTCTTCTGGATCTCGCCGCAGACATCCTGGATGACGCCGGGGGTATCGTTTACGAGCAGTATCGGAGCTGATTTCATATCGGCGAGATGGGCCCCTCCCAGAGCGTCGGCGAAATTGGTCCCGCACGCTATGATCACGTTCGGATATTTGCCCGTCGCCCCGCTTCTGATCAGGAGTACAAGATCCGCTATCGATATGGCGGTCTGATATCTGTTAGATCCGTAGACACGCTGGAAATCAGCCTCTTCCGTCCAGAATACCATGAATTCGTCGGAATAGAAGGTATGCGAACCGCCGTCGGCTGAGATCTCGAATCTCAGCTTGATGCTGTCGTCTTCCCAAATTGCGGGATCGATTTTCGTCTCCCAGATTTTGCTGTCGGTCTCCACGGTCTTATTGCACGGCGCAAACCAGGTCCAGCCACCGTAATATGACGAATAGTACTGCAGATTTACGTAGTCTGCGTCGTTATACAGATATATCGACAGATACGCGATATCATCCGGCCACAGCCACGTGTCAGACGGCTGCCACCTGATCTCATCCGGTCCGCCGGCGTACGCAGGCGCCGCGGCAGTACCGGCACAGGTGATCAAAAGCACCGTCACCAGGATCAGTCCGGCAAGTCTTTTCATTCGCTTTTTCATAGTTCTTTTCCCCCCGCCATTCATTCGCCTTCAGATTTCCGGCATTCCATTATATTTCAACCTATCAGATATAATTCAGCCTGTCAGAAGTCGCTGCGCTCCATTATGCGCGTCACGGTCGCATCCGAAATGAGCGCCGGCCCGCCGAGAACGTAGTATTCCCTCGGATCGTGCCTGTTCACATAGTCCTCCGCGTCCATATAGTGGTTGTCGTCCACCAGGAGAAGGGGGCCTGATACCGTCTGCGCCAGGGGCCCTCCGGACAGGCCGTCCGGGAAGTTCCTGCCGTAGGCGAGCACTGCGTTGTATGGCTGATGCGGGAAGAAATACTCCGCCACAAGCTTTGAGGTCTCGTACCTGTCCTTCCCCTCAAGTCTCCAGCCCTTCAGTTCGAAGCCTTTGAACAGCTCTTCCTCCACCGCCTCAGACACCGCGCCGGTGCCGCCCGCGATGACGATGTAAGGCTGGTCCTCCATGAAGTATGCGAACTGGTCGTCATTAAGAGTGTCCCCTACCAGCATTATAGGATATCCCGTCGCAGACGCGGAGAGCGCGTCGGCGAAGTTCCTGCCGCGGCAGATGATCATCTGCCTGTGGTCGACGTAGCTGTACTGGTTGCAGAACTCGATTATCTGCAGATTGGTGTCATATCTGTTCTTGCCCGCGAAACGTTTGATATGCGTGAGACCCGCGGCTTTG
>JAFWFF010000248.1 GCA_017515765.1 Bacillota bacterium
AGAAGTGATATCCGTCGTCCAGACCTTTGATCCTCCGGGAATAGGAGCGAGAGACCTCAGCGAATGCCTTGCGATACAGCTTGAACAGACCGGGGAACTGACGGATGAATACCGTGCCCTGATCTTCGATAAATTAAGCGAGCTTGCCGAGAACAAGATCTCGCTGATCTCCAAGGAGATAGGGCTCAAGCCTTCCGACGTCCAGGCGATGGCGGACCGCATCAAGCGTCTTGAGCCCAGACCCGGCAGACAGTACGATCCGGATCAGACTGTGAAATACGTCATACCGGATGTGTATGTCGAGAAGGTCGGCGACGAATACGTGGTCACGGATAACGAGAGCAGCACCCCGCATCTCATGATAAGCTCCTACTACAGCAAGCTCACGGCTGATGAGAAGGATTCAGGCGAACTGAAGGACTATCTCAACGAGAGGCTGAACTCCGCGATGTGGCTCATAAAGAGCATAGACCAGAGGAAGAGCACCATCCATAAAGTCGCTTCCGAGATAGTGAACTTCCAGAAGGAGTATTTCGATAAAGGCGAAAGGTATCTCAAGCCTTTGACGCTCAGGCAGATTGCGGAGCGCATCGGCGCCCACGAGTCAACGGTGAGCCGCTCGATAAACGGAAAGTACATGCAGTGCGCCATGGGCGTCCTGGAACTCAAGTATTTCTTCACCAGCGGAGTCATGGCCTGCGACGGCCAGGGCATATCGTCCAGCAGTATTAAATCCATGATCAAAGAGATCGTGGACGGCGAGAATCCCAAGCGCCCATACAGCGATCTGAAGATAGCGGAGATGCTGGGGAACGAGGGAGTGGAGATTAGCCGCAGGACCGTGGCGAAATACAGGGAAGACCTTCAGATCGCATCTTCGTCGAAGAGGAGAAGGTATTGAAACGGTTTGTTATTAACTCTTCAGTTAAATCAATAAAAGAAACATGGAGGTTTAGTTATGGCAGTTAAGATCGGTATCAACGGGTTTGGAAGGATCGCCACGGGCGTTATCAGAGCAGCCATGAGCGATCCGGATGTTGAGATCAGCGGCATCAACATCCGCAACGCGGATTTCAACTATCTCGTTTACATGCTGAAATACGACAGCACCTTCGGACGTTTTCCGAAGCCCCTGGACGTATACGAAGAAGGCATAGTGATCGACGGGAAGAAAGTCCCCGTCTTCAGTGAAGAAGACGCAGCCAATATCCCCTGGTCAAAATGCGGGGCAGAGTACATCATCGAGGCTACCGGCGTATATCTGACCACCGAGAAGGCAAGCGTCCACATCACGAGCGGCGGCGCCAAAAAGGTTCTGATCTCCGCTCCGGCAAAGGACAAAGAGACCCCGACCTTCGTATGCGGCGTCAACCTTGAGCAGTATACTCCCGACATGCAGGTCGTCTCCAACGCTTCCTGTACCACCAACTGCCTCGCTCCTCTCTGCAAGGTGCTTGAAGACAACTTCGGCATCGAGCAGGGCCTGATGTCCACGATCCACGCGGTCACTTCCAAGCAGAAGGTGGTCGACGCAAGGAATCAGAAGGACTGGCGCACCGGAAGAAGCATCTTCGGAAACATCATCCCGTCCACTACGGGAGCAGCCAAGGCCGTAGGCAAGGTCATTCCGTCCCTCGCCGGAAAGATGACCGGTATCTCCTACAGAGTGCCTGTGGTTGACGTGTCTGTCGTAGACCTCAACGTCATGCTTAAGACCCCGACGACTCTCGAGGAGATCAACAACGCCGTAAAGAAAGCCTCCGAGACCAATATGAAGGGGATCATGGAGTATGTCGACGACGAAGTCGTATCCGGAGATTTCCGCGGCGATACCAACACCTCCATCTTCGACGCGAGACAGGGCATCCAGCTGACCGACAGATTTTTCAAGCTCGTGGCTTACTATGACAACGAGTTCGGTTATTCCGCCAAGATGCTCGAGCTCGCCAAGCATATGTATGAAGTGGACAACCGCTGATACCGTTCACAAAAAGAGGTGTATTCAATGAAAAAGACTGTAAGAGACGTCGACTGGCAGGGCAAATGCGCCCTGGTCAGATGTGATTTTAACGTTCCTCTCAATGACGAACGCGAGATAACCGACGACACGAGGATAACCGCGGCACTCCCGACGATAGAGTATCTTATCGGCAGCGGCGCGACCCAGGTACTCATGTCCCACCTCGGAAGGCCGAAGGGCGAACCGAAACCGGAATTCTCCCTTAAACCCGTAGCCGAAAGGCTGACAGAGCTTCTGAAGGCTGACGGCTTTGATAAGGCTGTGGTCTTCTGCGCTGCCGACGACGTCGTAAACGGAGAGGTCAAAAACTGCGTAAAGAAGGATTCTGGCGAGGTCTATCTGCTTGAGAATCTCCGCTTCCGCAAGGAAGAAGAAAAGAACGACCCCGGTTTCGCCAAAGAACTCGCTTCCCTCGGAGACGTTTTCGTCCAGGAGGCGTTCGGAACGAGCCACAGGGCTCACGCTTCAACTGCCGGCGTGGCTGATTATCTGCCCTGCGTTTCCGGATTCCTCATCGAGAAGGAAGTAAAATACCTCGGCGACGCCATTAACGATCCGAAAAGGCCTCTGGTAGCTATCATGGGCGGGGCCAAGGTCAGCGACAAGATCAAAGTCATAAGCAACCTCCTGACCAAAGTCGACGCGCTCCTTATCGGAGGCGGAATGGCCTTCACCTTCCTCAAGGCCCAGGGATATGAGATCGGGACATCCATACTTGACGCGGAGAACATCGGTCTCGCTGAGGACCTCCTCAAACAGGCAGAAGAGCGCGGCGTCAGGCTCATGCTGCCCGTCGACGTCGTCTGCGCCGATAAATTTGATAATGACGCGGAGAGAAAGACCGTCAAGGTCGACGGGATACCCGCTGACATGATGGGACTCGATATCGGTCCTGAGACCTGCGAAGCGTACGGCAAGGTCATAGCCGAAGCCGGAACGGTCGTCTGGAACGGGCCGATGGGAGTATTCGAACTTCCGAACTTCGCCGCCGGTACCAGAGCCATCGCCGAAGCCATGGCGGAGACTGAAGCCACTACGGTGATCGGAGGAGGGGACTCTGCCGCGGCCGTCAGCAAGTTCGGCCTTGAAGACCGCATGTCCCACATCTCCACCGGAGGCGGCGCGTCCCTCGAATTCCTTGAAGGGATAGAGCTTCCGGGCATCAAAGTGATCGAGGATATCTGATATGAGAAGGAAATTCATTTGCGGAAACTGGAAGATGTATAAGACCAGGGCGGAAGCCCTGGCCTTTGCCGAACAGATAAAGCCGCTCCTTACAGGTGACCTTCCCGCGGACGTCGCGGTGGCAGTGCCTTACACCCAGATCTGGGCGCTTACCGAAGCTTTTGCCGGAACTCCCATGGGAGTCGGCGCCCAGAACGTGCATTTTGCCGATGAGGGGGCATATACCGGCGAGGTGTCCGTCCCCATGCTTAAGGAGACAGGCATTAGCTGCTGCATCGTCGGACATTCCGAAAGACGCCAGTATTTCGCCGAGACCGACGAGACGGTCAACAAAAAGCTCCGCAAGCTGTTCTCGGACAGCTCGATCAGGCCGATCCTCTGCGTCGGCGAGACCCTGGAGGAACGCGACGCCGGAGCCCAGGAGGAGATCGTCAGACGCCAGCTCGAAAAGGACCTCGAGGGGCTCGACGCTGATATGGTCTCAAGGCTGGTAATAGCCTACGAGCCGATCTGGGCGATAGGGACGGGAAGGACAGCTTCTCCGGAGCAGGCACAGGAGATGTGCGCCTGCATAAGGAGCCTGATAGCTTCTCTCTATGACGCTCCGACTGCCGGAAGAGTCGTCATCCAGTACGGCGGAAGCGTCAAGCCCGGAAACGCCGGAGAGATCCTGTCGATGCCCGACATAGACGGAGCCCTGGTCGGCGGCGCGAGCCTGAAGCCGGACGACTTCATGAAGATAGTCGATTCGTTGAAAATACAGTAAAAAAGGAACACAAAAGTGTTGATTTTG
>JAFWFF010000249.1 GCA_017515765.1 Bacillota bacterium
AAAGAACAGAAGACAGAATACGGAAGCAATAATAAGCCGCAGCCGTAGAGAACTGAGTCTCGACGAGACGAAGAAATACGGCAACACCGTCGAGGAGGCTGTGAGGCTCGCGCTCGAGGACCTCGGAGCCACTGAAGACGAGATAGATTATGAAGTTCTCGAAGAGCCTTCCAGAGGCTTCCTCGGTTTCGGAAGCAAGCTCGCTCTGGTCAGAGTGACCAGGAAGATCCCCACGGCCGTGGAGGAGAAACCCGCTGAAGCTCCGGTCAAGAAGGTAAAGATGGCTAAGCCTTACGAGACTTCCGGCAAGCCCTATGATAAGAAGGAAGGCGAATCCGGAGCATCCGAAGGCGGAAAGAAAAAGAAGAACAGAAGAGACAGAGACCGCGATAAGGAAAGATCAAAGGAAAAAGCCCCCGCAAAGAGCGCGGAAGCTTTGATCGACGCCGAGCCCGCCGTTCCGGCCGTCGACCCCGCCACGCTGACCGCCGTCACAGAGAACAGCGGACTGGAGTTCCTCGAAAACGTTGTGAAGGAAATGGGCCTCGACCTCAGCGTCAAATGCATGACCGACGGCAAGGACCTCTTCTTCACCATCGAAGGCCCGGATTCCGGGACGATCATCGGTAAGCGCGGAGCCACGCTCGACGCGATCCAGTACCTCACCAGCCTCGTGGTGAACAAAGGCGGCGAGGACTACGTAAGAGTAGTTGTCGACGCGGAGAATTACCGCGCCAAGAGAGAAAAGGCTCTTGAGAAGCTGGCTGTCAAGCTCGCCGACAAGGTGGTGAGGACCCGCAGAAGCTTCAAGCTCGAGCCGATGAACCCCTATGAGCGCAAGGTCATCCACGCGACTCTTCAGAAGGACAGCCGTGTGACTACCCGCAGCGAGGGACAGGATCCTTCCCGCAGGGTGATCATAGAGCTCAAATAAGAGACAGAGTTTTAGACCCGGAGGCTGCCTGATTTCACGGCAGCCCTTTGTTTCATGGAAGAAACCATCTGCGCGATAGCGACACCGCCGGGCGAAGGCGGAATAGGAATAGTCAGGATAAGCGGTCCTATGGCCAGACCAATAATGGACCGCGTTTTCGTGCCTGCGAAAGCCGGGGAGATCGTGCCGCGCATGCTGACATACGGACACGTCTTTGACGGCGATACCGCGGTGGACGAGGTCCTGGCGGTATATATGCCGGGCCCGGGCACCTACACCGCGGAAGACGTCGTGGAGATAGACTGCCACGGAGGAAGCGTCCCGCTTTACAGGACGCTTAAGCTCGTGATGGCCTCAGGTGCCAGGCTGGCGGAACCCGGAGAGTTCACCAAGAGAGCTTTTCTGAACGGCAGGATCGACCTCTCGCAGGCCGAAGCGGTGATGGACGTGGTCGGAGCGAGGACCGAGGAAGCCCTTGAGATAGCTGTGGCCCGTCTTCGTGGAAAGTTCTCCGAGGAGATAGGCGCGCTTCGCAGCGCCCTTACCGACGTTCTGGTCGAGATAGACGTAAACATCGACTATCCGGACGAGGATGTCGAGGAGGCGGAGGCCGGGAAGATAGCGGAGGAGCTCGGAAAGATCAAAGCTTCCATAGACGATCTGATAGCCTCCGCGCGCACCGGCAGGATAATGAAGGAAGGTCTTAGCGTCGCGATCGTCGGGCGCCCCAACGTCGGGAAATCGTCTTTGCTCAACGGCCTTCTCCGCGAGAGCCGCGCGATCGTTACCGAGATCCCCGGGACCACGCGCGACACGATAGAGGAATTCGCCAATATAGGCGGGATCCCCGTAAAGCTCACCGATACCGCCGGAGTGATACCGAGGATGTGGTCGAGAAGATCGGGATAGAGCGCGCCCGCGATGCGGCCAGGGACGCGGATCTGGTGTTCATGCTTATCGACAGCTCCGAACCGATCACCGACGAGGACCGCATGATTCTTTCGGGCCTCGACCCCGCGTCCACAGTCATCTTCTTCAACAAGAGCGATCTTCCTCCGGCGTTCGGCGAACGCGAGGCGGAGGAGTTTGCCGGGGGCTATAGGCACGTGAGCACTTCTTTCGCAGACATGGGATCGATCGCCGCTGTCGAAAAGGTGATCAAAGATTTCTGCGCGGCCGCAGGATCTGAAGGATCCGGCGCCGGGTCCGGCGGGCTCAGGACAGAGGCTGTTAAGCAGGGCCGTGTTGTCACGGACGCCAGACATCTTTCAATGCTGATGAACGCGTCGCGTTCAATTGAGGAAGCTCTCAGGAGCCTTGAAGCCGGAGAGCCGTTCGAGCTCGTAGAGATTGACTTGAGAGGCGCCTATGAGAGCCTCGGATTCATAACCGGAGACTCGGTCCAGGACGATATCCTCAGCGAGATCTTCAGCCGTTTCTGCCTTGGAAAATGATCCCGAAAAGAGGTCCCGATGGAAAGATACCTGATGGGAGAATATGAAGTCATCGTCATCGGAGGAGGCCACGCGGGCTGCGAGGCTGCTTTGGCGTGCGCCAGACTCGGAAGAAAGACTCTCATGTTCTCGATAAACCTCGAGGCCATCGCCATGATGCCCTGCAATCCGGCGATTGGAGGGACAGGAAAGGGCCATCTGGTCAGGGAGATAGACGCGCTCGGTGGCGAGATGGG
>JAFWFF010000250.1 GCA_017515765.1 Bacillota bacterium
GCCGTTATCATTATCTTTCGGATGCCGGCGAGGTCAGAAGGAGTGAGGCTGAGCTCCTCGAAAACCGCCTTGCCGTCTTTGATCCTGGGGGCTATTGTGGCCTTGACCGCTGCGGGCTGCTCCATGATCTCCTTGAGCATGAAGTGCTCGTAACCGCCTTTCTCTGCCGCATGGACGTCCCAGAGGACACGTGTGATCTTCTTATCGACTGTCTTCCCGAGGCAGTCGAATACGCGGACTGAGTCGGGCGCGATCTCGGCAAACTCTCCGTCCTCAAGGTAGATCACGTTCCTCGTGTTGTTGACGAGCGCGGTAACGTCTGAGGCGAAGTAGTTCTCGCCGACGCCGACACCGAGGATCAAAGGGCTCGATTCACGCGCGGCGTAGATCTTTCCGGGCTCCTCGGTGCAGATGACCCCGAGCGCGATGAGCCGCGCAGGCGGTTGGAGGCTTTGATCAGTGCCTCGCGCATATTGCCCGTAAAACAGGTCTGGATCAGGTTGATGATGACCTCCGTATCGGTCTCGCTCTCAAAGTGATAGCCTTCGGACTTGAGCTCCTCGCGGAGGGTCATATAGTTCTCGATTATCCCGTTGTGGACGACGGCGAACCTGCCGTCGTTGCTGAGGTGCGGGTGCGCGTTCTCTTCGGTAGGCGCTCCGTGGGTGGCCCAGCGGGTGTGTCCGATCCCGGAAACCCCGGGGACCGCCTCACCGTCGCGAGTGCGCTCCGAGAGGTTCGCGATGCGGCCGGTGACTTTGTTGACCGTGATCTCGCGTCCGTCCATCACCGCGAGCCCGCAGGAGTCATATCCGCGGTACTCGAGCTTTTTCAGCCCGTCCAGAAGGATCGGGGCAGCCTTTCTGTTTCCTGTATATCCGACGATGCCACACATATTGGGTCTCCTTTTGCTTGGGTTCCGGTTTGCCGGGCCGTGATATGATGAAGGGCGCCTTCAAGCTCACTCGCCTAAAGACGCCCTGTCTTCTCTTTTGGTATACTCCGTCGGGAGGTATATTGTCAAACTATTTTTAGCCAGCCATGATACTAAATACGTATGCTTGCGATAGCCGACCGCGTTGCCGGCACCCCGATTTTCACCGGCACGCTCAAAAAAGGCAGCGCGCCGAGCTGGCGCGCCGAATAAACGCCCTCGCCCATGAAAAGCGAGCGCGCGTACCCCCGATTTTCACCGGCGCGCTCAAAAAAAACAGCGCGCCGAGCTGGCGCGCGGAAAAAAACGCCCTCGCCCATGAAAAGCGAGGGCGCCATCTGGCTCAGGGATTGAAGCTGGGCACGATGCTCTTGATGAGCGGCATCGTTCCGATCTTGTCCGGGGTCTGGAAGGGCAGCTGGACGAAGTCGTGAGCGGTGTAGTTGTTGCCCTCGATGATGGCGGGCCCGGTCGGAGTGATCGCGACGTCCCAGCCCACGTAGCGGACCTGGGGCACGACCATGGCGGCTTTGAGGACCATCGCCTTGGCTTCCTCGAAATAGGGGACCTGGAGGCCGATGAGCTGCTTGCCGGTGGTCGGGTGGTGCGTGAAGCTCCTGTGGTCGCAGCTGTCGCCCGGGTGAGCCGGGAAGACGTATTTCCCGGTCTCGAGGTCGATCGGGCTCTGGACTCCGTAGTTGTCCACGATGCGCCCGTCGCGCCCGAACTTCAGGACCGCGTAGAGCAGATATGGCTTTCCGTCGTCCCCGATCAAAGTCACCATCCTCATGGTGTTCACCGCGTCCGGGTAGATTTCCGCGAACACAGGGTGGTTCTCGATGACGTCCTCCAGCGTAGCGAAGCCTTTCTCATACACGTAGTCGCAGAAGGCATCCGCGGACTCGAAGTCCTTGGTATAGAGTTTCTCCGCCCCGTCTCCGCAGCCCAGGTCCCTCATCTTGCAGAAAATCTTCTCGCGCTTGCTGAAGAAGTCTTTGATGTCGTCCCTGGTGGAATCTGCGACGATCAGGAACTCACGGCCGATATAGTCGCGGAAGGTGGTGTTCATCTCGTCCTTGTTGTCGAAGATGTGGGAATAGCTCTTGTCGTTCACGAACTCGATGAGTTTTTTGCTCCTGAAACGGGTCAGATAGGTGTCGCGCTGCGCTTCGGTGAGGGTCCACATCTGGAAGATCAGATAGTCGTAGTAGCCGGCTCCGAATTTGCGGAGGCAGTGGACCATGTCGAGGAGGATAGCGGCTTTGCTTTTGCCGGACTGCTGATGGCAGAGCGTGATGACTTCGTCGAGCTTCTTGAAACTGGAATCCTTAAGGACCCTGAGCTTGTAGGCCAGCTTGCTCTCCTTCGCCGCGTCGATCTTTCTTTCGGTATTGCTGCTCATTCTTTTTCTCCTGTCACGCTTAGTGGAAGTCCTTGGTGGGATCCAGGAAATCCTTCATGCGCTCGTCATAACAGTACATGGCTTCTTCCTCGTAGGTCAGCCTCGGGGCGTCGATCCCGAGGAGCCCCATGATGTATTTGGTGAAGTTGGGGCAGACGATGAGGAAGGGCCCGAGAAGATATGTCCCGATGAAGTTCCCGATGTGCACGCCTTCGTCCCTTGCGGTGTCCTCGGGCTCGCATTCTCTTACCGTCTTGAACAAAACGTTCTCCGCCGGGACGTCATAGGTCTTACTGAACTGGGATTTGAATCCGATGATGTCCATCTCGCCGAATTTGCCGAGGTAGAGGGAGTTGTAGCGCTTCATCATGCGGCGGACGGCGTGGCCCTCGTAGATGCCGAGACAGTCGATGCGGCTCCCGTCGTCGCGCTCGATGTACTCGCCGAAGATCTCGAAGGCGTTCCCGGTGAAGAGGAAGACCTTGCCGGCATCGATGAGTTCTGCGATGCGCTCCTTCAGCGGCATCAAAACTTCCAGCGCGAGCTCCTGGGCGTATTCGGGCATCGGCCCCATATAGACCATGTCGACATCGCCGGAGACGAACGCGGGAGTATCTTTAAGGCTCGTGTTTATGACCTCTGCTTCCAGGCCGGAATCTTTGATGCTGGACGCGAGGTATTTCACGTTGAACAGGTCGCCGTAGAGGCAGGCCACCTCGGGGAAGAGGACTTCTATTCTGATCGTTCTGGTCTCAGACATCTTATTTTCCTCCTTCCAGACGGGCTTTGATCAGCGCCCTGGTCTTCTCGTTCTTCTCGACTTCGTAGTTATCGTAGAGGATGTATACGTCGGTGCCGGGCTTAAGCAGGAGCTGGTCGGGCACTTCGTCGACAGTCCTGACGTGTTTCAGGCGCTCCTTGGGAAGGCCGGCGAGCATCATCCTGAGGCAGAGGTCCTGCGACCTCATGCCGACCGCGACCACGTTCACCACGTCGTCCTTGGCCAGGAACTCGAAGTCGGTATCGTAGATGTACATGAAGGGCTCGGAGGACTTGCCGGCGTTGTGGGCGTCCTCGATGATGATGACGAGCTCCTTGTCGTTCGGCTGTTGGCTGACGTAGTCGAATGCTACGGAGCAGGCCGTGGCGACCTGGCCCTTGGCCATGTTGGAGATGACCGTTACTCCTTCGTAGGTCTCCTTCTTGTAGCGGCTGTCGACGATCTTCGTCTTGTCGAGCGTCTTCGCAAGGGCATCAGCGGGGAGGCCGAGGTCTCTCAGGAAGGCGATGGCAGCGATCTCGTCGTAGAGATTGAAGATGCTGTCGGATACGAGGTTCAGATCCATCACGCCGCCGGGCTCTGAGACTTTGATCCTGGAATTCTCGTAGTCGATCTCGGTGACCGTATAGTCCTGGGCTGGCGACTCCAGTCCGCAGACCGGGCATCTGAACTTGCCGATATGGTTGTAGCGGACGTATTCGTATTCCACGTTGCTGTGGCAGTTCGGGCAGATCCGGACGTCGTTGATCAGATTGCGTAGCTCGGCGCTGTCACCGGGCTGCTTCCCGATGCCGTAGTAGACCCTGGGATTGTTCTTCTTAAGCGATGCGCTGATTATGTCATCAGCGTTCAGGATCATGCGGGTGGTGTCGGGCAGGCCCTGCTCGATTATATCGGCGATATAGTAGGGATGGGCGTTCCTGCGGTTGGAGTCTCTGGCAAGCTGGGTGCAGATGAAATAGTCGGGCTTGACGTGGGTGTAGACCCTGATGGCGCTGCGCTCGTCGACCTCGAAGACCGCGATCTTTGATCTCGACTTGTTGCCGAGGGTGGCGTCCAGCGCGAGGCTCGTCGCGAGGCCGGTGTCCAGGTTGGAGCCGAATCTGTTGCTCAGCAGGGAATAGTTGTTGTCCTCAAGGATGTCGGAGATCATGTTGCAGAGCGTGGTCTTTCCGTTGGTGCCGGTTACGCAGGCGATGGTCTCAGGCTTGGCGACCCTGTCCAGGAAGTCCGGACAAAGCTTCATAGCCACGACTCCCGGGAAGTTGGTGCCGGACGTGTGGGTGAAGCGGCCCAGGACTTTGATCGCGATCCGGGACAGTTTCGCGGCGCAGAGGGCAAAAAAGAATCTTAACATACCATGTGCTCCTTGCGTGTTCGTTCAGGAATTGATAAACTATATGTAGCCATAGGTGCATAATTATACTTATACATATAGTAGTATAACACAATAGTGTTGAAAGGAAAACATGGAAAGAAAATTTAGAACGGAAGCCCGCGTGGACCTCGCCGCGCTCGCGGAGAACGTCAGGCTCATAAGGTCGTACCTCGCGGAAGGGGCGGAGATGATCGCTGTGCTGAAGGACGACGCGTACGGCCACGGTATAGCGGGGATATACGGATCTCTCGCGGATCTCGGAGTCAAAAGATACGCTGTCGGATTCTGGCCTGAGGGGCAGGCTCTCCGCGAAGCGGGCTGCAAGGACCCCATCCACCTTCTGAGCGATACCTGGGACGACGATCTCTGCAGGGTGGTCGAATACGACCTGATCCCTTCCATCTACACTCTCGACTCGGCAGAAAAACTCAGCCGCGCTGCC
>JAFWFF010000027.1 GCA_017515765.1 Bacillota bacterium
GAGGATCAGGAAGCCCGCGAGAATGGGTATCCTGTTGAACTCGTAGACGGTCGCGCTGTGCGATCCGTCCCCGTGGGTCTTGATCGTGACAGTCACTCCGTCGCCTTCCTCGAGCGCGACTCCGCTGAGCGGCCCGATGTAGTTGTAGACCGTCATCGTCTCGCCCTTGTAGCGGCCGCTTCCTATGACGACCTCCAGCTCCTGGCTGCCCACGCTCGCGCCGTCAGCTACGTCATCGGCCTCAAGGCCGTCGGTCACGACCTTCGTGACTCTGGCCTTTTCGAACTCGACTATCTCGTCGCCGTATTCCCAGAATATGTCCGCCGCGCCGTGAAGTATGTCTTCGGAATATAGCGAGAAAAACGCGATCAAAAATACCGCGGCCGCTATCGCGAGTACGATAATGGTGCTTTTTTCCCTGAGGACGCTCTTCCCTGGTGAAGCGGGGAGCGCGCCGGATGACCCGGACTTCTTCCCTGCCTGTCCGGGGTTCCGCCCGGTATTATGTTTTGAGGTCTTCTTTCCGTTCTTCATCTCGCAGTGATTTTCGCTCCTGCGGCCCTTATCTTACGCCCAGGAGTTCCTTCATGTATTCGGTATACCCGAGAAGCACCTGCTCCGCCGGGCCTTTTCTCTCCTTCTCGTGCGAACCCAGTTCAGCCATCGCCACAGCAGACGATATTATCCTTCCCTGATGCGGTATCGACTGGACCAGCCTGCTTTTGAGTCCTTCCGGCGCGTCGCAGACGGTCAGGACAACCTTCTCTTTTTTCGGGTACATTATCACCATGAACCTGTTGGTCGCGGGAAGGCAGATGTATTCCGCGAAAGATCCCGGGGTCGGTCTTCCGAAGAAGAATTCCCCGTACTCTTCCTTATCCCAGTTCGCTTCCATGAACTCAAGAAGCTGCTCTTTGCTCTCCCAGACGCGGCCCGATTTGATTACCTGTCTTCCTATCATGGTCCTGCCTCCTGTTGTTTAAACCGTGTATCTCTCTATGACCGTCTCGTCGACGTATTCGGCTTTGATCTCTCCGAGCCTCGCGAAATGCGGCATTCCGGCATGGGTCTTAAGAGCTTCGGCGTCGCGCCACTTCTCGACCAGAAGCATCTCATCGCAGCCGTCGGCCGGGAAATAGTAGTCGTATTTGATGTTGCCGTCTTCCGCGCGGCAGGCAAGATCGATGCCCTCGGCTTTGATCGCGTCGAGGAACTTCTCCTTCATGCCGGGTTTGCACTTGTAAGTCACGTTGAGTACTATCATGGTCTCTCCTTTCCGATACTTGCTGTCCTTATCTCGAACGTCATGCCCGGGTGGACCTTGCGAAGGTCTCTTTCCAGCCGTTTCATCGCTTCGACGCGGTAGTCCGCGGAGGTGGCGGCGTTCCCCTGCATCACGAACAAAACATTGGCCGTGCGGTCGGACATCTTGTAAAACTCGCTGTCCCTGACGTCCAGCCATGCCATTATGCCGTTCTCGTCCCTGTATACGAAATCCGCAGGCTCTACATGCTTTTCCTTACCGCCTATCGCGGTGAAGCTGTCCTCCCTGCCGCATACGGTAACTGTGACGTCGCCGTGCACCGAGTCGAGGTCATGCCCGCCGATCGCGAGGGATGAGCGGATGCTCTCCAGGTTGTAGACGTCGACGATCGAATTGATGCGGGGCATCGAGCCCCTGTGCTTTATGTTGTCCAGGAAGCCCGGGACCGTCGGCGGGTTCTTTTTAACGGAGCGGCCGGCCTTTTTGATAAGGTCGCGGTAGCCCTCCGTCACGTCGTCCGTGTAGATGCTGTCGTATCTGCCTCTGACGACCGCGTCGCCCATCTCGCGGATCTCCCGCTCCACGTCTTCGGGAATCTCCGCCGCGGGGTCGAGACCCCGGGCGACGGCATACACCACTTCGGTTATCCCCAGCTGCCCCATGGAACCGTCAATAATAAATCTCATTTCTTCAGCCTCGCCTCGATCGCTTCGATGTCGGGGATGTCCTTAGGCCTCATGAGCCTGCGCTTCAGGGCCAGGATGCTCTCAAGGGTATCGCAGCGGAACCCGTCGATCACGTCGAACGGCCTGTCGCCCCTCTCGGTGGTCATCTGCACGTCATCAAAGGGGACGTAGCAGCCTTTGTCGTCCACCGGGCAGTCCGCGAGGCTCAGGGCTTCAGCGAGCTTCTCCGACACGCAAAGGTCAAAGTCCGCGGTCTCCTCCCTCAGCCCCCTCAAAAGCAGCGAACCTCCGGAGAGGATCACGTATTCGGACTTCGGGAAACCGAACGCCTCCAGCTTTTCGATGAATTCCTGCCTGTTCAAAGCGCATCTCCTTATTTGGACTACTGTCCGTTCACAGCGCATGTTTTTAAAAGAACCCGGACCCGAGACCGGGTCCGGGGTTTTGATGATCTGACAGCTTACTCAGCTCTGAAATCCAGATAGACTGTAGCAGTCTCCGGGAAGAAGTCTATGCCGACGAACGCGCTGCCGTCCTCGCTCGCTATCGCGACCGGTTTGTTGCAGCCGACCATTTCCGGGTTTACCCTGTCGAACCCGATAGCGTTGAGGGCAGCCTCGTAGTCATTCAGGAACGCCTCGGCGGCCTCGGCGCTCTCGAACTCTTTGTTGAGGGAGACGTACGCCTTAAGGTCCAGCCCGTAGCGGGTCTTCGCGAACATGCGGAGGTCGCGGGCATTTACGGGATCTTCAAGCCCTGCGGACGGGAAGCCTGCTTCCGTGATCATCTTGTCCGCTTCGGCCGCGGGAATGTTTTTCTGGGATTTGAACAGGAGGTTTACCTTGCCGTCTTCAATGAAGATGTATCTGAAGGTGCTTAAGCCGTCCGGGGACTCGAAGACCTCTTCCTCGCCGTCCGCTGCAGCGGCCAGCTTGTCTGCAAAGGCCTCGAGCTCGGCCTCGGCGTCCTCGTACTCGTCGGTGGGCCCGGCCTCTGTGAAGCCTGCTTCTTCGAGAGCCTTCTCATATTCCTCCATATAGGCGATCGCCTGGTCGCGGTCGCTGTATTCCATATCGACATGGAGGCCGAGATCGTAATCGAAGAAGTACAGCCAGGACTCGACCATCTCGTTCACGCGGTCGGTGCCTAGATACGAGGTGAAGATGTCCGATTCCGGAAGCACGGGATAACCGGCGCCCGTTATCACCTCGTTTATCGCGTCAAGTCCTTCATATTTCGGGAAGTCGTAGTACTTCCTGGCGGTGATGTCGACCCCGTCGTTGTATTCGAGTTCGATCGAGGAATAGCAGGCATAGGCTTCCCTGAGCAGCTTGCGGTAGAACGTCTTTTCCGTACCGTCAGCCGCGACGTCCTTCACTTCGGCAAAACCGTTCTTCTTCAGCGTTTCGGCGTAATCGGCCATATCCTGCTCGGTAGCGCGTGAATCGCGCATTCTGGCCGCCTCTTCCCAGATAAAGTTTTCCTGGTCTATCTGAAAAGCATAGGTCGCGAACTCCGGGAACGGAACAGCTTCAAGGCCGTAACCCGGAAGGAAGACGGAATTGAATACGAACTCATCGACCTCGGTCCACGCGGTCCTGGCTTCGGGAAATGTCGGAGCGCTCATCCATGCGTCTGCTGCTGCGTTGCTCTCGGCGTTTCCGAACGTGATCTCAAGGTCGATGTCGTCATAGTTGATGCGCGCGACCACGTCCTCGTTGACCACGCACTGCAGGCGGGCGCTGTCCGGATCCTCTTTGTCCAGGACCAGGTATACGTCCTCCATCAGCCTCGCGGCGTTCGTGCCGTATCCCACGAAGGACAGCAGGCTCGACTTGACGTTCTCATCATGCGAGAGGAATCTCAGGGGATCCTCCGGATCGTTGTAGAAGAGGTTCCAGATGTTTCCTTCGGAGATGTTCTCGTCCATCCAGCAGTTCGGCAGCCTCTTTGCCGCCGCATCGATGGCCTGTCCCTCACAGATGAACTCTATATCCGTCAGGCTGTCGCCGTCAAAGTGGGCCTGGAATGCTTCATTGTCTACGCTTACCGCAGCGAAGTCCGTGTACATGTCATCCGCGTACTCAAACACCACCTGGTCTCTTGACGCCACTGTGGTCTTGAGATAATCCTCGGCATTCATTACGTAGTTCCCTGCGTCCAGCTTGGCGAGGAAGTTCTCCATCGCTTTCTCCGGATCCGGCTCTGCCGCAGGCGTTTCGTTTCCGCCGCATGCTGTGAGCAGGCAGATCAGCGTGATCAAAAGGACCGATACGATCTTTCTGGTCTTCATATTATCCCTTTCCGGTCTCATCTTCTAAGCCTATGATATTTATGTTTATGTCAGAAGTTTTGCCTATCTGTTTTCCTTTTTGCTCTCGACGCGGACGCGGCTCCTGTGGATGCTCTCCTTAAAGAAGTCCTTCACAGAGCAGCCGGCACGGCCGGAAGCGGCGCATGCGCATGCGCAGGCACAGGATGACGCGCAGGCGCAGGACGACGCGCAGGAAGAAGCGCATGAGGACGCGCAGGAGGAATGATGCGAGGAGCGTCCGGACGAACCCGAGCTCGAGACTCTTACCGGCACGCTGATCACATTTACCCTGATGTAGGTATCCGGGGAATCTCCGTAGCGGTAGGTACCCTTCCTCGTGTAGTTCTCAGGCTTCTCGATCTGGTTCTCCTCGACGACCTCTTTGCTCTTTATCATGCTGCTGCCGCAGTACGGGCACTCGTCCTTGCCCTCAACGCGCGCGACTCCGCAGCCCGGGCAGTACTGATAGTACTCGATCTTGGTGCGGACGATCTTCTTCTCCATCTTCTTGCCGGAGCCGAAGCCGACGCCGTTTGCGATCCATTTAATGAGATTGACGAAAAGGACGATCGGCGTCGCCGCGATCACGAGAGCAAAGATGCCGCCGAACAGTATGCCGAGGACGTCCCAGACGGTCTCTCCGCCGCCTGTTCCGCCGCCGTTATTGCCCCCGCCGCCTCCGCCGCCATTGTTCTGATGGTCAATGTCGAACGCGTAGGCGTCATTGGGGTAGACCACTTCCATGGTGTATTTGCTGCCTGAAGAAAGCGGCTGGGTGAATACCAGATAGCCGTCCTCCTGCGTGCAGTCGGGCTGCCATGCTCCCGCCCTGTCAGCGTTCCAGCGGATCGTCAGCTGATCTACGTCTATTCCGTCAAACCACGCGGGAGTGAAGGAGTAGACCGTCTCGCCTTCTTTGTATTTGTCGATCTGGTACATGTGGTCCTGGGTCATCGAGAACTCAAAGGCCACCACCTCGTCCTCGCCGTATCCGCGGTCCAGATAGATGGCAAGGGTATTGCCGTTATCGTCGATATAGTCGATCGTATCGCTTAACGGCGTTATGTCCTCATGATAGCTGTTGGGCACGCCGAGGTCGACCCACTCAAGCTCGCCGATGGAGTCGTCCAGGACCTTCCACTCGATATGGTAGACCATGTTGAGGGAAGCGTCTTCGTTGACGTCCACGGTGACCGTGAAGTCGAGTATCTCGTCGGTCGGAGCCGCGAAAGCTGTGCTCACGGACAGGCTCACGAGGAGCAGTACGGCTATCGCGAGCAAAAGACATCTTGCTGTGTATTTTGTTACTCGTTTCATCAGCAATACCTCCTGAGCGGGCACTCGCCTGTCATCTCTGCGGAAGCGTCGCGGCGGGAAGCGCAGGCCTCGCTTTCCCAGATAGCATCCCAGTCATCCGTGAGCATATTGCCCAGCGGCTCGTCGGAGAGCCAGCTCTGGCACGGCACCACGTTGCCGCCCGGCGTCACTGCCATATTGGAGAGGCAGGCTCCGCAGGAGGGCGACGGGATATTGAGTTCTTCAAACACGCTCTGCGGGATCCAGCCGGGAGACGTGAAGGCGATCTCCATGCCGTTCGCGTGGCAGTAGGCCACGGCTTCGCGGAGGATCTTCTCCAGTTCCTCACTGCTGAGCTGCAGGCGTTCGGACTCCTCGCCCGCCGCGTTCCCGGTGGTGATGAGTCCGGAGCACGTCACGTAGATGACTCCTTTAGCGTGCAGGAACTCAAGCGTTCTAAGGTAGTCTTTGTTAAGGGTGCAGAGCGGCGTGTTGATGCTGACCGAAAGTCCCTCGGCCAGGGCGTTGTCGATGCCCGCGGCCGTTTCATCAAAGCGGTGCGCGCCGACCAGCTGCTCGTGCACTTCCTTGTCGCAGGAATAGAACGTGATCTGGACGCTGTCCAGTTCTGCTTCGTGGAGCCTGCGGCAGTATTCCGGCGTGAGTTTGATGCCGTTCGTGTTCAGGCGGGATATGAACCAGCGGGCGTATTTGATCAGTTCGATCAGGTCGTCGCGCATGGTGGGCTCGCCGCCGGTGAAGGTCACCTGGGGTATCCAGGCCTCGCGGCATTTGTCCAGGATCTTCTTCCAGTCCTCGGTCGAAAGCTCCTCCTCGTCGGCGTGGACCTGGTCCGCCGCGTAGCAGTGCACGCATTTCTGGTTGCAGTGCCACTTGCCGTCTTTGGTCATCGCGCTGACCATGAGGTCCATGCGGTGCGGCGCCTTCATGTATTCCGCGTAGTCGCCGATGTTCATATAGTAGACGTCGGTAGTGACTTCTTCGCGGTAAGCGATCTGTTTGATGGTTGTGTAGATCGTCTGGATGTCGTTCCTGATGCGCTCCCTGGAGAATACCGGGATTATCTGCTTCACGTTCTCAACGGACCTTGAGAGAATATCCCGGATGTCAGACTCGCCGATCTCCTTGCCGTCGTATTTGTTGGTCTCACGGATCATCTCGGCGAGCATCACTGCCCACGCGAAGTTTACCGGCACTATGTCCATGCCGTTGATGATCGCGGCGCTGGGGTTGAGAGCGCCTTCTTCCTTCTTCGGCGGGATCAGGTGGATGCGGATCGCGCCCGGCCCGTCCGGATTCAGAGTGGTATGGAGCACTTCATCAAAAGTGTTGTCCATATACTCGTTTATCCGCTTCACGGTCCTCGTTTTTCTGAGTATCTTTGGTACAGGAATCATTCTACCCTCCCGGATAAACCGCTGCTGTTTTACCTATCGCCAATAATTATACACTATTTTTCGCAATATTTGAATCTTGCGCCGGCGCTTGTCATTCGCCGATTATTATCACTTTGGTATTGTCGGGTCCGTCAAAGCTCAGGCATTCTTTGCCCGTATACGGATCCGCGTATGAGGGGCCGACGATTATGCCGTTCTCCTGGAGGCGCTTCCGGACTTTGTTCAGTCTGCCCGAGGTGATGATGAACTCCTGCTCAAGCAGTTCTCCGTCCATGTTGGAGCACCTGATCTCGACCTGCGACGTGCCGAGTTCGAGCAAAAGCGACGTGCCCGGGCTGTCCAGCGGCACCAGCTGCCTGACCACCCGGAAACCGAGCTTCATCACATAGAAATCCCATATCGCCTCTTCGTGTGTGGCGAACAGCACAGTCCTGGAGATATCCACATCCCTGGCGAAGGGATAGAGTGTCTTCCTTCTGGCGTTCTTCCGCCACCTGCGGTATCTCTTAAGCTCGCCGCGCCAGTCGGGATATGTCAGTCGGAAAGCGAAAGCAAGGAAGAGCAGCCCTCCGAGGAAGCCCCCTAGAGTATTCGTCGCGATATCGTCGATATCGTAAAAACCGTGTTTCGTGATCAGCTGGATGTTCTCTGTCGCGAACGATATGAGAAAGCAGGCGAGCAC
>JAFWFF010000251.1 GCA_017515765.1 Bacillota bacterium
CTCCGATAAGAGCCTTCATGGCTTCCGGGGCTTCGGGGCCCTGCACGGCGTACATGTCCCAGTCATAGGTGATGAGGCGGTTCTTGACGTCCATGCCGGCGCAGCGCTCTTCGATCCAGGGGATGAGCCTCGGTCCGTAGAGCGTGGACACCCAGTAGACGCCTTCAGCCATATGCATTACGATCACGTCGTCGATGATCTCGCCTTTGTCGTCGAGCATGCAGGTGTATTTGGTCTTCCCGGCGGGAACTTTGCTCATGTCGCTCACGTAGATCCTTTCGAGGGCGGCGAGCGCGTCAGCCCCGGTCACCTCCACGAGGTCGTGGGTCCAGCGGTACCAGCCGACGGACTTGCGTATCGTCTCCGCGTCGAGTCTCGCGGTCTTGTCTTCTCTGAATAACATGTCCCGGCCCTCCTTTACAGCATTCTGAGGTCTTCCTTGCGGATGACCTTGATGTACATGTCTTCGTCGTCGCGGCCGTCGATCACGCAGGACCACTCCGGGGAGACCAAAGTCTTCGCGGCGCCGTTCCACTGCGCTTCATAGGCGTCGACCAGCTCGTCGAGGGGAGCCATCTCGTAACGTGCGGTGAAGTCCTCCGTCTTGACGCGGATCCAGGTCTCGTCTTCTGTCCAGCGCTCCACCTCATAGGGCACCTGCTGGACGTCGAGCATATACATTATGTAAGAGCCGAGGAGTCTGCCATCGTTGTCGTCGACCCAGTGCGGAACGCCGAGATGCTGCCTCAGGCCTTCCTTCGCGAAAGGCTCGATGAACTGGTTCTTTCCCGCGGTCGCGAAAACGATCTTAAAGACCCTCATGAACTCGTCCTCATCGGGAGCCATGTCGCGGATCGCCATCATCGGGAACTGGACGGACCAGACCCAGCCCATCTGGGATACCCAGTGGTAGGCTTCCTCGAGGGAAGTCTCCTCGCCGAAGGCCTGGGTGTACTGGCCGTTTCTGAGGCACTGGCCCTCCTTCACCATGCGCTCTCTCGGGGTGTCGTGGATCGGGTCCACCGGCTGCTGCATGTGCTCCAGCCACTCCTGTTTGGGAAGTCCGTATTTGTCGCGGCGCTCGGCTACCACGCGGCAGTGCTTGTTGCCGCAGCCCCTCGCCTGGCACATGTTCAGGGCCACTTCGTTCTCGGTTCCATTGGAGGACGCGAGATCAAAGTTCGCGGTGAACATGCTGGTGGTCATATTGCACAGTTCGCTTCCGACTATGTCCCAGGGGCAGGTGTCGAGTTCCTTCTCGACTCTGTCTCTCGTGAACTGGATGACGCGGCCGGCCATATTCTCCCACTCGTCGCCGGAGTCGCCGGTTATCCCGCCCAGCCAGCTGGACTTTTCGCAGAGCTCGGGGATATTGAACGCCTCGTAGAGAGACATGTTCACATAGGCTTTCTGTTCTTCCGGCGTTCCCGCGACAGCCATGTTCATCATGTTCGCGATGTCGCAGATCGCCTCGGTGCGCTTCTCCCAGCTTGGCTCGAATATCCTCATGACCTGGAAGAGGTTCGCGCATACTGCGGCGATCTGTCTGTTCACCTGTGTATACGCCTCTTCTTCGGTTATGAGTTTTCCCCAGGCTGTGCGGAAGCATTTGGTCGTTCCAAGTTTTTCCTTCAGCATATAGTCCTCCTCATGCTCATAAGTATCCTTGCGCTTTAAGTATATACGCGCGCGGCCCGGAACGTAATTCTGCAAAGGGTATGTTTTTTCGCGATCAAAACCGTCAATTCTGATGGTCTGTTTTGGGGGAAACTGTCCGTTATCCATCAAAAAACGGCCTTTAGGCCGTATCTTTTTGCGGTCTCGCCGTTGACCATGCGGGATGCCGCGGTTATGATGGTCTCAGAGAACAGAAGGAGGCCGGAAATGAAGCTCAACGCGGAGATAATACATCAGAAACTCAGGGAAGTGCTGCCGGTATCTTTGATCGGCGAGCCGGGGCAGGCGCTCACCCTTTCACGCCCGGAATTCTATCTGGACGAAGCTTCAACGTTCACGGACGACCACGTCTATATCTGCAGCGCGGACCATCTGCCGCGGGACCCGGGGATCGGGAAGAACGTGCTCCTCATCTGCCTGGGCGACGCTCCGGAGCTCGACGCGTTCAGGGGGAACTGCAGCATCATCAGCGTTCCCGCGGACGAGAACATCTTCGAGGTCTTCAACCTTGTGCAGGACGTGTTCAACAAATTCGACAGCTGGGAGGAAAGCGTCAACGACATACTCCGCCGCGGCGCGTCGCTCGCGGAGATGCTTGAACGCAGCATGGATATCTTCGGGAACCCGCTTCTCCTGATAGGCGCGGATTTCAACTATCTGGCATATACCGAGGCGGATCACCTGCGCGGCCGCCTGGGGTTAAAGCTGGACGGGCCGTCGTTCGACGAGAACGCCATGGCAGCATTCCTCAGCATGCACGACCTCGCGACCGATATCAAAGAGCCTCTTCTCCTCAGGCTTGCCGGGCGCACCACTCTTTCGGTCAATATATTCGACGGCGATGAATTTCTCGGATGCCTGACCGTCTTCGGCGAATACAGGGAGATCCGTAAGTCCGACGAAGAGCTCTGCCTTTACTTCTCCCGTATGCTGAGGCAGGCGATCCAGCTGAACCCTGCGCTTGCGGGTGAACGCGCCGCTCTCAGGCGTGCTGTGAGGGACGTAGTCATGGGAAGGCCTGTGGAACCCGAACAGATGAAGGCCATAAGCGCGGGCAACAACAGGCATGAATACGTCTGTGTGCTGTTCAGGCCGCTTGAGGATACAAGGCCTCTTCCGGGCGGCTATGTCGCGTCTCTCGCGGAATCGCGTTTCACGGACTCGATGGCGTTTGAGATAGGCGGCCACGTGGCCGCTTTGATCCCCGGGGATGAGGATGCAGGCCTGGCGGGATTCGCGGAAGATCTGAAGATGAAGTGCGGCGTCTCCCAAAGCTTCCGGACCCTCTACTCAGCGCGCTATGCCTTTGCTCAGGCGGCGTCGGCAATAAAAAACGGCCTGCAGACGCAGGCCGCCGATACGGTTTTATACTTTGAAAACTATATTCTGGATCAGCTTCTCGCTAACGCAGTCGGCGACACGCCGGTGAGCTTCTTCTGTCCCGAAGGTCTCAAACGGCTGCAGAAGCACGATCTGTCCTCGCAGGTGTCATACATAGAGACCCTCAGGTCCTATCTGGACAACAACATGTCACTGTCCGCGACCGCTTCGGAGCTCATGCTCCACCGCTCCAGCCTCATCGACCGCCTGGCGCGGATCGGCCAGCTTCTGGACTGCGATCTCAAAGACCCCGACGTAAGGCTCACTCTTCAGATAGTCCTTCGCGCGGAGGAGCTGAAGCCAGCCGATTGATCTGGGTCGCCATGTATCCCGCGCCGTAGCCGTTGTCGATGTTCACTACGGCTATCCCGTTCGCGCAGGAGTTTATCATCGTGAGCAAAGCCGAAAGCCCTTTCATGCTGGCGCCATAGCCGACGGACGTCGGTACCGCGATCACCGGGTTGCTGACCAGCCCGCCTATCACGCTGGCAAGGGCGCCCTCCATTCCGGCCACCGCGACTACGCAGTTGGCGGACTGGACGAGCTCTAGGTTCGAGAGCAGCCTGTGCACTCCGGAGACGCCGACGTCGTAGAGCCTTCTTACCTTTGCGCCGAAGTACTCTGCTGTCTGGGCAGCTTCCTCTGCGACCGGTATATCTGCGGTCCCGCCGCAGCAGACCGCGACGAGTCCCTCCCCGGGTTTCCTGTCCGCAGGCTCTTTTTTCAGGATGCGGGACACTGGGTCATAGCTGATGTCCGGGATATGCGCCTTAACGAGCTCGTACTGCTCTTTGCTCGCGCGTGTTCCGACCGCCTTGCCGTCAGCCGCGACCATCCTCTCGTAAATGGATACGAGATATTCGTCGGGCTTTCCGCTGCAGAATATGACCTCGGGAAAACCGCTCCTGATCTCCCTGTGGCTGTCCAGTTTGGCGTAACCCAGGTCTTCATAGGGCTTGCGCCTGAGATGGCCCTCGGCCTCGTCGACCGACATTTCCCCGCTCTTCACCTTTTCCAGCAACTCTCTAGTCAACATAGTATTCTCCTCGATCCGGCACCTGTTACTTAAGCGCTTCGTTCATGCTCCCCGTGCGGTAGCCCGCCAGGTCAATCGTCACATATCGGAAACCCGCTTCACGCAGCGCGGCAGTGATATCATCCTTAAGATAGAAGGCCTGCGCCATCTCTTCGGGCGGCACCTCTATCCTTGCCAGGTCTTCACCGTGTATCCGGACGCGGACCTGTCTGAACCCGATCCCTATCAGATAGTCCTCAGCCTTCTCCACCATCGCGAGCTTCTCTCCGGTGATCGTCTCGCCGTAGACGAAGCGGCTCGCGAGGCAGGCGTATGACGGCTTGTCCGCAGTCGGAAGGCCGAGCTCGCGCGAGATCGCGCGGATGTCGGCTTTGGTCAGCCCGGCTTCCCTGAGCGGGCTCAGGATCTCAAGCTCCGCGAGGGCTTTCAGGCCCGGGCGGTAATCGCCAAGGTCGTCGAGGTTGGAGCCTTCGGCGATCTTCGTGATCCCCCGCTCCGACGCTATCCTCAGCATCTCTGTGAACAAAGCCTTTTTGCAGATATAGCACCTGTCGGGCGGGTTGCCCGCGAAGCCCGGGATCGAAAGGCCGTCCACCTCCGCAATGA
>JAFWFF010000252.1 GCA_017515765.1 Bacillota bacterium
CGGTGAACTGATCCATCGTGTAGCTGTCGTCTATCGCCTCGCCGTTCACGAAGACCTTCCCGTCGTGGATCTCCACCCTGTCGCCGGGAAGCCCGATGACTCGCTTGATCAAAAGCTTGGTGCGCCCGTCTTCAGTCACCAGGTCGGACCTGAACACTATGACGTCGCCCCTCTCCGGATCGCCTCCGAGGAGCTTGTACGACTGGCGGCTCACGAAAAGATAGTCGTTCGTATAGAAATTGGGTTCCATCGAACGCTGTTTCACAACAGTCGGCTTGATGAACTGGAGCACCACGACCGCGATCACGAACGCGATCAGTATATCCTTCAGCCACTCCAGGGCCACTGTGCGAGCGGAGACCTTCTTCTCAAGCTCGGTGAGCGCCTCTTCAGCCTTTTTCAGGGCGTCGGATTCTTCCTCCTCAGTTACGGATCCTTCCTCCGCCGGTATTACCTTTTCCTTATCTTCCATATCGGCCATCATCTTATTCCATTCTTCCGGTCCCCGAAGAGACCGCTCTCTATCTCCGCGAACAAAGCCGGCTTCTGCGCTTCTATAACGAGCCCCGAAAGCTTGCCCGGGGCCTCGCCGCTCTCCGGGAAGCTTACCCGGAAGGCGTGCAGCAGCTGTGCCGCAAGTCCGTATCTGTCCTTCATATTCCGGTTCACGCGCGGATCCCCGTACTTCGGGTCCCCTATGACCGGGTATCCCGCGTCCGCCAGATGCGCCCTGATCTGATGGGTCCTGCCCGTCACGAGCTCTACCTCCGCGAGCGTATAGCCGTTCCCGGTCCTGACCGGCCTAACCAGAGTCTCTGCCTTGACGCCGGAGTCCCCGACCGTGACCCTGTTCGATCTCTCGTCTTTGGTGAGCGAGCCGGTGAGCCTCATGCTGCGGGGCATCTCACCCTTCACTATGGTTAGGTACTGCTTGGCGATGCTTCCTCCGCCCTCGCTCCGCTCCTTAAGCTCGCTGTTCAGCCAGCGCATCGTTTCCGAATCCTTGCCGAAGAGCACTATCCCGGTGGTGTTCCGGTCGAGCCTGTTCGCAGGAGCCGGTGTGAAAGTCTTCTCGCCCGCGGGGTCGTAAGCGCCCTCAGCGATCAGATAGTCCACCACCCGGTTCGCCAGGTGGATCTTCTTCTCACGCGCGTCGCCGTGCGTAAGGAGGCCGAAGGGTTTGTTCACCGCTATGAGGTGTTCGTCTTCGTAGCAGATGTCGATATTGGGGCGTCTTCCCGGCTTTCCTGGCTTTCTGAGGAACTGCGCGAGTTCCTGCTCCGAAAGATAGAGGGTGATCTCATCGCCCTCTTCAAGAATGCTGTCCTCTCCGGCGCGCTTCCCGTTCACTTTCACATCCTTCCGGATGATCCTGTAGATGTGCGAAAGCGGCGCTTCCTTAAGGTATTTCCGCAGAAACCTGTCAAGCCTCTGCCCTTTGTCATTGCCTTCGATCCTTATGGTTATCACGCCTTTGATTATACAACAGCGCCATGCGCGATGCAAAATGTATTTGAGAAGATGCCCGGAATATGGTAGATTATAGAGGGTATGTAATATCAAAGGAGGCGAAGCATTTTGAAACGCATACGTGACTTCCTTTACAATTGGAACGATATCTTTCTTGCCTTTCTGATCATAGTCGCCGCGGCGGCTTTGATCTTCTGGCGCGTCACGATAATAATGCAGTATCCGCAGGCTCTCGCGCAGTCGGTCATCGACGCCGAGAAAAACGCGGGGACTACAGTCCCCGACAGCCAGGGCTCCGGCGATTCTTCCGGAGGCACATCCGGGGACACGTCCGGCGGTTCAGCGGACAGCGGGGACGCTTCCGGCTCCGGTTCCGAGAACGGATCAGGTGAAAGCCAGGACGAGCATGAACCCGGCTCCGGGCCCAGAGACGACACGATCTGGAAGGACGGAGTGCTGAGGGTAAACATGACGGTCACCATAGCCGAGGGCAGCGCGTACGAAGCCGTCCAGAACATGGTCGACGTCGGACTCTTTGATTCCTACGAAGATTATGAGGCGGTCTGCGAGAAAGCCGGGATAGACCCGACCGACATCAAAGCGACCACCTTTACCTTCCCTGCC
>JAFWFF010000253.1 GCA_017515765.1 Bacillota bacterium
ATGTTCACCGTACCGGCCCGCGCGGGCAGGAAGGAGCAGGCGATGAAGAGAAGAACGATAGCGCTGGTTTTGATCATGCTTATGATCTCAGGCTGCGTCCTGACGGGCTGCGGCAAGAAGAGCGGGAGCTCCGGGGAGAGTATCGCGGAGCATGCCTCCGGGCAGCCTTCGGAAGAGACGGCTGAAGAAACGGAAGAGGAAGGATCCGGGGAAACGACGGACGTCCAGAAGAAGGATCCGAAGGAAGAATGGTCGGAGAAGGACTTCTCTGAGCTCAGGGGAAGGGTCGAGGACGGCGTATACACAAACGACTATTTCGGGATCACGTTCGACGCGAGCAAAAGCAACTGGCTCATAGGCGACGAGGCGGAGCTGGCTGAATACGCCGGGCTTCCGGACGGCTCCGGAGAAGAGGAGTTCAAAGCGTATTTCGAGGATAACGGGCACTTCTTTGACGTATTTTTCGAGAACCTGCAGGACTATTCCAACATCAATGTGGTGATCCAGGACCTGGGCCTTCTCGGCGGAGCGATGACCGACTTGGATGATTATGTCGAAGCCGCTCTTGACGCTGCTGCGGAGTCTCTTGAGAATGAAGGGCTCACCGATGTGAAGTCGGAAGCCGGGACCACGTATTTCATGGGCGAGAAGGAAGTCCCCTGCGTCTACGTGACAGGCACGCTGCAGGGCATAGACATATTCCAGAGACAGATCTACGTCAAGAGGGGAAGATACATAGCGTGCATAACCGCAACGTGCTTCAACAGCGATATGACCAAAGAGCGGCTCGCGGGCTTTACAGCGCTTTGATCGCTCCGGTAACGGAAAGGGAGGCGTCAGATTGTTCAACATCAGGATCCTGAGCAAAGACGACATAACCATTTTTGACGCGACGGGCATGGCGCTTCTGGACATACTCACGGCAAAGACGATGCTCGATCTGGCAAATGAGAAGGGCCTCGGCTCCGAGGCAGACATCTGAGAGGGGGAGACAGCATGAGCAAGCTTACCGCGCAGGAAGTCCTGGACGCGTATGAAAGGATAAGTCCCTATGTTTCGTGCACACCGCTCGCCGAGTCCGTCTATCTGGGCGATGGCGGCAGGAAGTATTTCTTCAAGCTCGAATGTCAGCAGCCGGTCAAGAGCTTCAAGATCCGCGGTGCGCTGAACAAGATGCTCACCCTCACGGAGGAGGAGAGGGAGAGAGGCGTCGCCACAGTTTCATCCGGCAACCACGGATCGTCAGTGGCCTACGCAGCGAGGCTCCTCGGCATCAAAAACGCCGATATAATAATCCCGGGCATGGCCCCGAAGGCGAAGGAAGACCTGATCCGCTTCTTCGGCGGGAACCCGCTCAGAATGGGAAGGAACTATGACGAGGCCCACGCCCTCGGCATGAAGTACATAGAAGAGAACGGCCTGACATACATCGACGCGTATTACGATGATGAGAAGATCTACGCGGGCCAGGGGACCATCGCTCTGGAGATCCTGGAGCAGAATCCGGATATAGACACGATCGTGGTCCCGATCGGTGGAGGCGGACTCTCCACCGGCATCGCGGTCTACGCCAAATACGCGAAGCCGGACATCAGGGTGATAGGCGTCCAGACCGAGGCCTGCCCGGCTATGATCAGGGCTCTCGAGGACAAAGTGTTCTATGAGGAGTTCCCAATCGACGAGAACACGATCTGCGACGCTTTGGTCGGCGGGGTCGGCAAGCTCTCCTACGAGATGCTGGGCGACTACATCGACGATATCATAGAGGTGAAGGAATCCACCATCCGCAAGGCGACCCGCTTCATGATAAGAGACGAGAAGTACATCGCGGAAGGCGGCAGCTGCACCACCATCGCGGCAGTGATGGACGAGCGCGAGAGAGTAGGCGGGAAGAATATAGCTTTGGTCATCAGCGGCGGGAACATCGACGGCGGCCTGATGGCGGAGCTTTTGAACGAGTGAGAGGGCGCGGCGCGCGGCGCTGCTATACGGGAGGAAGAAATGAACGAACATCTTAGGGAAGGCATCAAAAGGTCTGTTGAAGCGAATTATGAGGAGCTGAAGGCCATCAAGAAGTACCTCTATGACAATCCGGAGGTTGGAGGCGAGGAGGAGAAGTCCAGCCGTATACTGATCGATTTCCTGAGGAAAAACGGGTTCGAAGTCACGGAGGATTTCCACAATATCCCCTGGTGCTTCAGGGCTGCCTACGACAGCGGAAGGCCGGGCGTTTCCGTGGGAATGACCGCGGAATATGACGCTCTTCCGGAGATCGGGCACGGCTGCGGGCACAATATAATCGCGACCGCTCCCTGCGGTGCAGCGGCGGCTCTCAAGGCGGCAGTCGACGAGCTGGGCGGCAAGGTGGTGCTCTACGGCACGCCGGCAGAGGAGTGCTTCGTCCGGAAATGCGACCTGGCGCGCGAGGGCGCCTTTGATGAGATAGACTTCTGCCTGAACATCCATCCGCTGGGCAGGAACCTGAAGTCCGGCGTGACGACGGCCCTGGACGCCTGGCAGGTCGACTTCTACGGCAAGTCGTCCCACGCAGGAGTCTCTCCCGAGAAAGGCATA
>JAFWFF010000254.1 GCA_017515765.1 Bacillota bacterium
CCAAGGCGCTCGAGAAATTCGCGGCCATGAACAACAAGCCCTTTGTCGGCAAGGCATACATCGGCTGGAACTTCACCAAATTCCTCATCGACAGAGAAGGAAACCTCGTAGAGAGATATGAGCCGACCGTCGACGCCGCCGAGGTCGAGAAAGGCATCAAAGGCCTTCTGTAAAGATGGATAAATACGATTGTCTCAAAATTGAAAACCAGCTCTGCTTCCCGCTCTACGCTTGCGCGAAGGAAGTCGTGCGCAAGTACACTCCCCTTCTCGAGAAGCTCGACCTGACTTATACGCAGTACATCGCGATGATGGTCATGTGGGAGGAGAAGGAGATCAACGTCAAGGAGCTCGGCAAGAGGCTCTTCCTGGACTCCGGAACGCTCACTCCCCTTCTCAAGAAGCTGGAGAACAAAGGATATATAACCCGCAGGCGCTCCGAGGAAGACGAGCGCAACCTGATAGCCTCCGTCACACCGGAAGGCAGGGCGCTCCGGGACCGCGCCTTATCGATCCCGCGGGAGATCAGCTGCTGCATGGCGCTGGACCCCGAGGAAGCTATGACACTTTACAAGCTGCTCTACAAGATACTGGGAGCAGTAAACTGAAAGGAGATAAAACGATGGCATTAATCGAAATAACCCAGGCCAATTTCAAAGAAGAAGTTCTGGAATCCGCTGAACCCGTCCTCATCGACTTCTGGGCGCCGTGGTGCGGACCCTGCAAGATCATGGGACCCGTCATCGACGAGATCGCTGCGACAGCGTTCGGATTCAAGGTCGGCAAGATCAACGTCGACGAAGAGATGGAACTCGCGAGACAGTACCGCGTAATGTCCATCCCGACCCTGGCAGTCTTCAAAAACGGCGAGATCGCCGCGAGGACCGCAGGCCTGACCGAAAAAGAAGAGATCCTCAAAATGATCGACCTTAAATAACCAAAACAGCCCGGAAGGGCACGGTGGAGCCGATACAGCAAGACTTTTGCAGTATCGGCTTTTTTGATGTATAATTAATTGGTTATTGTTATAGTAGTTTTTCAGATGAAGCAATTGTCGTTTGTCATATGTTTGAGAAAGTGTTTGGAAAAAAAGATCAGAATACGGTAAGTGAACCCGCATATATAACCGAAGAGAATAAAGACATGTGGAAGCCCTGGGACGCGGAGCCCAAGGGAGTCGCCACACCCTGGTACGGCCACACCGAAGGGCTCCCTGTGAAGCTGGAATACTTCCGGGGCACCATGTTCGAGAAGGTCGAGGACATCGCGAAACATTACCCTAACCTCGTAGCCTTTGATTTTCTGGGCCGTCCAACGACCTACAGAAGGCTTGTCGAAGAAGTCCACAGATGCGCGAGATCCCTCCGCACCATAGGCGTCCGTGAGGGAGACTGCGTCACCATAGCCATGCCAAACTGCCCGCAGGGGATCTTCATGTTCTACGCGGTCAACCTCATAGGCGCGATCGCCAACATGATCCACCCCCTGTCCGCCGAGAAAGAGATAGAGTTCTATCTGAAGGAGTCCCGGAGCGTCACGGCTATAACCCTCGACCAGTTCTACAGCAAATTCGAGAGGATCCGGTCCAATACCGGCATAGTCAATATCATCATCGCCAGCATCAAAGACGAGCTCTCCAGGCCCGTCAAGGTCGGCTATATGGTGACGGAAGGCCGCAAGCAGGAGAAGATCCCGAAAGACGCCCCTGTCATCCGCTGGAACGAATTCATGAGGCTCGGCAAAGCCTGCTTCTATAACTACAGGGTCCGCCGCGGTCCGGACGATCCCGCGGTGATCCTCTACTCCGGCGGCACCACCGGAACGACCAAAGGCATCGTCCCGACCAACATGAACTTCAACGCGCTTGCCCGGCAGGTCCACGCGACCAACCCGATGTTCCAGGGCGGCGGGAACGACAAGATGCTTGCCGCGATGCCGATATTCCACGGTTTCGGCCTCGGCGTATGCATACACACCATGCTGGCCGAAGGCGGCCGCTGCGTGCTGGTCCCGAGGTTCACGCCGAAGAGCTACGCCAGGCTGATAAAGAAATACAAGACCAGCTTCATAGCGGGCGTCCCCACGCTCTACGAGGCTTTGCTCAGAGTGCCTTCCATGGAAGGCGCCGACCTGAGCTTCCTGAAGGGAGTCTTCTCCGGCGGCGATTCGCTGTCGGTCGAGCTTAAGAAGAAGCTGGACGCTTTCCTTAAGGATCACGGAGCAAAGATCCAGGTGCGCGAAGGCTACGGCACTACAGAAACGGTAACCGCCTGCTGCCTGACCCCGCCCAGCACACATAAGGAAGGTAGCATAGGTATCCCCTTCCCCGACACCTATATCAAGATCGTCGAGCCCGGCACCGACAAGGTGCTCCCCTACGGCGAGGAAGGCGAGATCCTTCTGGCCGGGCCGACGGTGATGAAGGAGTATATGAACCATCCCGAAGAGACCGCCGAGACGCTCAGGACGCATGAGGACGGGCTCACCTGGGTCTATACGGGCGACCTGGGATATATGGATGACGAAGGCTTTGTTTACTTCCGCGGCAGAAGCAAGCGGATGATAGTGAGCTCCGGCTACAATATCTATCCGGGGCAGATAGAGAACATCCTGGACGCCGAAGAACACGTGCAGATGAGCTGCGTGATAGGCGTTCCGGACGATTATAAGATGCAGGCGGTGAAGGCATTCATAATGCTGAAGCCCGGCCTGCCGAAGACAGAGGCCATGCGGGATGAGATAATGGCTTACTGCCGCAGGCACATCGCAAAATACGCCCTCCCGAAGGAGATAGAGTTCCGGGACGAGCTTCCCAAGACTCTCGTGGGCAAAGTCGCATACAGAATACTGGAGGAAGAAGAAGCGGAAAAGCGCGAAAAAGCGCGTGCCGCATCCGCGGTTTAAGGAGGAACATCGATGGAACGCAACAGACCACGTTCACGTGAAAGATTCACTTCCGAAGAAGGTAAAGGAATACAGCGAAAAGGCGAAGGGCGCGGCACCGGAAGGCGCGGCGCCGATTCAGGCGCGCTCGGAGAGATACTCGGCGGGATCGCCGGGGGCATCTCGGAGCGCGCGGCGGAGAAGCCCGAAGACAAGGACGATATAGACCAGGGCCCGATTGACTTTACCCGCTCCCCCGGTAACGGCCAGACCCCTCCGGGCGGACAGACCCGTTCCGCAGGTCAGGGCATGCCCCGCGGATACGCACAGCCTGCGCAGTCCTACAACGCGAACACCAAAAGGGGGCACGGCGGGAACAAAGGCTGCAGGCTCATCGCGATACTCGCGGCGGTCATAGCCGTGATCCTTTTGTTCATGATCGTCGGGACGGTCCTCCGCTCCGGCGGTTCAGGCGGCGCGATCCCGAACTCCGGAAGTTCCTCCGGCTCATCAGCGTCTTCAGGCGGCTCCGGTTCGGGCTCAGGCACTTCGGGCTCGACAACGCCGTCATCCAATAACGGCTTCACACCCGGCTGGCAGACTGCGAGCAACGTGGGCGTCCTCAACACCGAAGTAGACCCCGCGGCCCGCGCCAAATTCACCCAGCTCAAGGGCGACGGCAAAGACTCCGTCACCATCTTCGTCTACATGTGCGGAACCGACCTCGAGTCCAGCGCCGCCATGGCTTCGCGCGACCTCCAGGAGATGCTGAACGCCGACATCTCCGACAAGGTCAATATAGTGATCTATACCGGCGGATGCAACAAATGGCAGAACAACGTCATGGCCAACGGCATCAACCAGATCTACAGGATATCGTCCACAGGCCTTGCCAGGCTGAACGACAACGCCGGAAAATACGTGATGACCGATTACTCGACACTCGCTTCCTTCCTGAAGTGGGGCGTGCAGAACTATCCCGCCGACAGGAACATCCTGATCTTCTGGGATCACGGCGGCGGTTCTGTGGTCGGATACGGTTATGACGAGAGAAGCCCGAGGAGCGGCTCCATGATGCTTGACGGCATCTCCGCCGCGATCAGATCCTGCGGGACCACCTTTGACATCATAGGCTTTGACGCTTGCCTCATGGCGACGACAGAGACCGCCCTCATGCTCGGGGACTACGCCGACTACATGCTGGCCAGCGAAGAAGTCGAGCCCGGCATCGGATGGTACTATACCAACTGGCTCACCCAGCTCTCGAAGAACACCTCCCTGTCCAGCCTCGAGCTCGGAAAGACCATAGCCGACGACTTCACCTCTGCATGCCAGCAGAGCACCCCCGGACAGTCGACTACGCTTTCCCTGATCGACCTCTCCGAGCTCTCACAGACGCTTCCCGACGTTTTCGCCAGCTTTGCCAACGAGACAAACGGGCTGATCGAGAGCGGCGACTACAGGTCGGTCGCGAACGCGAGAGCAGCCTCCAGGGAATTCTCGCCCAGCAACAGGATCGACCAGATCGACCTGGTGCACTTTGCCGCTCTTCTGGAGACCGGGGCAAGCGATCCACTGATCTCCGCGGTCCGCTCAGCGGTCAAATACAACAGGGCATCGCGCGACATGACCAATTCCTTCGGCCTTTCGATCTTCTTCCCCTACAGGAAGCTGAGCTACGTCGATATAATGACGAAGATCTACGGCGCCATAGGCATCGACAAGACATATTCGACCTGCATCAAGCATTTCGCGCAGATGCAGGCAAGCGGCCAGACCGTGGGAAGCGGCTCCGCCAACCCCTACGGCTCGCTCTTCGGATACGATACCGGATCAGGCGCCTCAGGCTCTTCCGGAGCGGATTCCTGGCCGGGCTGGTACGACAACAGCTCCTACGGAAGCAGCCTTACGGAAGAGGCCATGCTCTCCCTGCTCCAGCAGCTGCTCGGCGGAGGCCTCAGGGACTTCGGAGCGGTAGGCTTCACCGATCTTGACCGCAGCAATACGGAGTTCCTCTCCAGCGAAGCTCTCGACCCGCATACGGTCGCGAGCTACATCAGAAAGAACATGCTGGATAAGAGCGACGTTGAATGGGAGAACAACGGCAGCGGCGATATCGCCGTAATGCTCACTGATGAGCAGTGGGACCTGGTCGAGGGAGTCGACATGGCGATGTACGTCGATGACGGAGGCGGATATATAGAGCTCGGCCTCGACAACACCTATGACTTTGATGACGCCGGAAACCTTCTGCCCGTCCTCGAAAAGACCTGGCTCGCGATAAACGACCAGACCGTAGCCTACTATCACACGGACACTTTCGAGAACGGCGACGAGTACAGGATCTCCGGAAGAGTCCCGGTCGAGATCAACGGCATCCCGGCCGACCTCATCCTGGTCTTTGACAACGACCGCCCGCAGGGTTATGTCTCCGGCATCCAGTTCTCCTATAAGGATGGAGAGACCGAGGCCGGAGCAAAGATAATCAACAGCCTCGACGTCCCGGCTGAGGACTTTACGGGCGAGTTCGTCAAGGTCTTCGGGGAAGACGCGAAGATCACGTTCATCTGCGACTACTTCAACTACAACGGCACCTATCAGGACTCCTACGAGCTCGGCGACCCGATAACCGTCGCTGACCTCGCGGATCTTACGATCACCAACGCCCCGGTCGGTGACTGGCCGGTCAAGGTGATATACCGCTTTACCGATATCTACGGACAGAACATATGGACACCCGCACTGGATCTGTAAAAACCGCATCAAAGGCAAAAAAAGGCGCCGGGGCGATAATCCTCGGCGCCGTTATTCTTCTGGCCATGATCGGCATCGGGCTCGCCGTCATCTTCTGCTTTAAGGGGCTCTACTCCTCCAACATCGACAGATGGGATCTGATAAGGATGAGCGGGCTCCCGAGGGAGGAGATAATGGAGAACTATAACGCCCTCATGCGCTGGTGCTGGCCCTGGCATACCGCGGAGCTCGCCTTCCCCACCCTGCCGATGAGCGCGAGCGGGTCGCAGCATTTCGCGGAATGCAAAGTGCTCTTCAACTTCTTCACGATAGGCGGCGCGGTCTGCCTCGTCATCGGCGCGGCATGCATCATCCTGCTGCGCAGGAAGGCTCTCTCTCCGGAGACCCCGTACGCCGAAGCCCTTTCGGAGGCCCGGTGCATCACAGCTTCCGGCGCCGTGAGCCTGCTCATCCCGGTACTTCTGCTGTTAGCCGCGGCAGCGGACTTTGACAAGACCTTCGTGGCCTTCCGCAAGCTGTTCTTCGGGAACGATCTCTGGATCTTCGACTA
>JAFWFF010000255.1 GCA_017515765.1 Bacillota bacterium
CGAGGGTCATAAGGCGCGTGTTCGGGGAATACGGGCTCGGGATCTTTGATGATATAAAGCGGAGCATCATGGGGTCTCCCGTGACCATATTCCTGCTCTCGCTCCTGGATATACAGGCGGGCGGGTACAGGACGCGCGATGTGATGAGATGTCTGAAGACCGGCCTGAGCCCGATGACGGACGAGGAGGTCGAGGAACTGGACGATTACGCGGTCAAATACCGCATCAACGGTTCAGCCTGGCGGAAGCCCTTTAAATTCGGCGCCGCGGAGTACGGCGAAAAAGGATTCGCGCATATCGAGGCGCTGCGCCTTAAGGCGATGGAGCTTATCGATCCCCTCCGCGAGCTCTACAGGAAGAGCGGGACGAACCGCGAATTCTGCGCCGCGTACTACGGATTCCTGGTGGATTCCGGGCTCGCGGACCGCATAGAGGAACTGATCCAAAGCCAGAAAGACGCGGGACTTCCTGAAGCCGCGGCGGAGACCGCCCAGATCTGGACCATGGTAATGAAGACGCTGTCGCAGCTCTCGGAGCTGACGGGCAGCGAGAAGTTCAACGGAAGGGAGTTCATCCGCACGCTGAAAGCCGGCCTTTCACAGCTGGAAGTCGGAGTGATACCCCCTGTCGTGGACGACATACTCCTCGGGACCATACCGAGGACTTTGATGGGCGACGTCAAGGCGCTCCTGGTGCTGGGCTGCAACGAAGGGATACTCCCGAAAGAGCCGGACGAGGATCCTTTGTTCAGCAGGGAGGAGCTCAGGCTGATCGCGGAAGCCGGCGGGGACATCGGAAAGCGGGAGGAGCGCGGCAGGATGGAAGAGGAACTTTCGATCTACCGCGATCTGTCCAAACCGTCCCTCGACCTCTGGCTGAGCTACGCTGTCGCGGACGAGAACGGCGAGGAAGCCAGGCAGTCGGAGATCATCGACCGCGTGCTCGACATATTCCCGACGCTTAAGATCTGCGAAGACCCGGTGGAGTCCGGCGGTGTGGAGAACCTGGTCGGTGGGCGCGTGAACACCTTCAGGCACTATACCGAAGCTATGCGCGCCGAGGCGGAAGGCGTGCCTGCCGACCCGAAATGGCAGGTCGTTGAGGACTGGCTGGCCGAGGTTGACGGGGAACGTCTCTCGATGATAAGGAACGGCCTCGCATCAGACAACAAAGCCCGCCCGCTCCCTCAGGAGCTGGCGGACGAGCTCTACAGAAAGCGCCGGGACGGAAGCATCAGGACCGAGTTCTCGGTCAGCCCGTCCAGGATCGAAAGGTTCGGCAGATGTCCCTTCGCGCATTTTGTCGACTACGGGCTGAGGCCTGAGGAGAGGCGCAGCTTTGAGGTCGAAGCGCGGGACGTCGGAGACCTGTACCACGCGGTCATCATGGGCGTGTCCCGTGAACTCTCCGAGACCGGAACGTGGCTCACGGTCAGCAGGGACGAGTTCACCGCCCTGGTCGACAGAGTGTTCGACAGGGAAGCGGCAGACCTCAGGGGAGGCGTCTGCGGCGCGAGCAAAGCCGACGGCTACAAGGTCGAAAGAGTGCGCCGCAACATCAGGCTGACCTGCCTGAACCTGCTCGAGCACTACCGCGCCGGGAACATCAAAGAAAGCAGATACGAGGTGCCTTTCGGGCGCGGCCGCGAACTCGCCCCGATCAAAAAGACCGTAAACGGCGGCACTGTCTACATCGAAGGCAAGATCGACAGGCTGGACGTCCTGGACGACGGACGCGTCAAGATAATAGACTACAAGACCGGAAACGAGAGGTTCGATATCGACGAGGCAAGGGCGGGATACAGGCTCCAGCTCATGCTCTATCTCAAGGCCGCCCAGGAGGATAAGCTGAAGCCGGCAGGAGTCTTCTACTTCCTGATGAGCGATCCCGACCTAAACGACGAGAAGCTTTCCGGAGGGGACGACCTTTCCGGGAGTTTCGAGAAGGCTCTGCGCAGGCACTTCCGTATGAACGGCGTGATGATAGGGGACGAAAAGGTCATAGAAGAGATCGACGGGAAGATCGACAGCCGCTCCGACATCATACCGGTCATGGAGTCCAAAGGCGAGCTTAAGGATTCTTCGAATAGCAAGCGGAACCGCTTCCTGCTGACCGAGGAGGAGTTTCTGGAGCTCCAGTCGGACGTGGACGCTGCAGCGGAAAGGCTGATCTCCGAACTCATGAGCGGCCGCATCGATATAAGCCCCGTGAAGTCAGTCCGCGGAAAAGCGCCATGCGAGTACTGCGGCTACCACGGGATCTGCAGGTTCGACACGGCCTTCGCCGGGAACAGCTACAAGAGAGTCCCCGTGAGAAACCCGGAGGACGATGATGAATAACAGCGGGCGTTGAACGCCGCGCAGCAAAAAGCTCCCGGGCAGCGGCCCGGGAGCTTTGATCATCTTCTGATATTTTGGTAATCGAATGTCCTTTTGACGTGCAGCCAGTACGCCGCGACCGCCAGCATGAAGACCGCCCAGGAGATCGGATAGGCCGCATAGACCATCACCGGGCTCACGGCCGGAACGTCAAGGAACCCGATATAGACTATCCTCAGTACGCATGTCGCTATGAGGTTGATGATGACCGTCTGGAGCGATATCCCGTGGCCGCGGATCACTCCGACGAAGACGTCTGCGTACCCGTAGATCAGATACGTCACGACGAAGAGC
>JAFWFF010000256.1 GCA_017515765.1 Bacillota bacterium
CTGAGGTATCCGACGTCATAGGCGCCCCAGAGAGCTTTGTATTCATAGTCCGTCGTATAGAGGTCCAGAAGGCCGAGATAGTGTCCGAGCTCGTGAGCCAGAACACTTATCGGCTCCTGGTATCCCGGGATCAAAAGTTCCGGGATAGTGATGTAATCATTTACATACACGCCGTCGGGAGCCGGGATGAAATCATACATGCCCTGCTCGCCGGGGTACTCTTCCGAATAATAGTAATACCATCCGGAAGCGATGTTCCAGGCGAACGACCAGAGATAATACTCCTCGCCGTAGCTGCAGTCCGCGTCATACGCGCCTTCGTATCCGGCGACCACGACCGCGAGGGCGAACTCGTCGTTAGTCAGTTCGCCGTTTCCGTCAGCGTCAAAAGAGGCAAAGTCCACATACTCGTCGGCCTTTTTGACCGCGTCGACCAGGCAGCCCACATAGGCCTTCATCTCCGCGTCGTCGTCTCCGGCCCATTTGCCGTGGTCGCATCCGGTCTTGATGTGGACCACTCCGTCGTTGGCCTTATCCTTGGTGTTGGTATTGTCCCCGACTCCGTAAGCGCTGGTCTCTTTGGCGGGGACGAACGCGAACTGGTTGAAGGACATATCCTTGTAGTACTGGGCCAGTGAATCTTTGCCCTCAAAGATCTGAGACGCCCAGTCGAGACCGTTCTGATAGTCGATGTTGTCGAATCCGAGGACCAGGACCAGAAGCGGGATCTCCTTCGGTGTCTTGAGATCCGGCATAGCCGAGGGAGCCTTCTCCGCAGATGGCTTTCCGGAATACTCCCCGCTGTTCCAGGCGACGTCGTCCAGCGTTACCAGGCTGAATTCAGTCCCGGGAGCAAAGGGCATCTCGCGGCAGCCTCTGTCCCATCTGTTGTCAGGCCTTTCCGCGGGCGCAGTGCCCCCGGCGCCTTCCCCTCCGGCAGCGAAAGCTGCTGTCGTGAACAGAAGACAGAGTATCATCAAAAGAGCGGTTATCCTTGAAAATTTCTTCACATTATCCTCCTGAATCAATGCGCCGCAAGGCGCCAAAACGATATCAATGAAGCCCGGGCGCCCGGTTTCCGGCGCCTTCAGGCGTTTTGTCCCGCTATGAGGTCTCTTACCACCTGGGACGCTATCATGAGCCCCGCTGCCGCCGGCACGAACATCGCGCTGCCCGGCGTACTGCTTCCCGTCTTCACAGGCTCTTCCGAAGAGCAGACCGTCTTTACGTGCGATATCCCCAGAGCCTTAAGCTCCCGGCGCATCACCTTGGCGAGCGGGTCCATACTGGTCTTCGAGATGTCCATCACCGCGAGTTTCCCCGGGTCCAGCCGGTTGCCGCAGCCCATCGCAGAGATGACGGGGACCCCCGCTTCGCTGCAGCCTTTGATTATGTCCAGCTTGGCCTTCACGGTATCCACAGCGTCCACCACGTAGTCGAATTCCCGGAAATCCAGGAGCGGCGGTTCCTGCGGCAGGTAGAAGATCCTGTGCTTGTTGACTTTGACAGACGGGTCTATCGACCGGATGCGTTCCTCGAAGATGTCGACCTTATACCTTCCGACCGTGTCGCGCGTCGCGATGATCTGCCGGTTTATGTTGCTGAGAGAGACCGTGTTGTGGTCTATCAGGTCCAGCGTCCCTATGCCTGTCCGCGCGAGAGCCTCGACCGCGTAGCCGCCGACTCCCCCAACGCCAAAGACGGCGACCCGGCACCCGGATAGCCGTTTAAGAGCATCTTTCCCGATAAGCATTTCGGTTCGCTGACTAGTCGTTTCCATCAAAAAAGATTATATCAGTTTCACGGGATCTTATCCACCGTTTAAGCCCATTTCATC
>JAFWFF010000257.1 GCA_017515765.1 Bacillota bacterium
CCTGTGAACGGGCCTGTCCCGCCTGCATCGCTTGAGGAGCAGCTTAAAAAGGCGTCGGGAACGTTTCAGGAGTATCTGCTCGAGCTCATCATTGAGAGCGGCATGAAGAATTCCGACGTCTACCACGGCGCGAACATCAGCAAGCAGCATTTCTCCAAGATCATGTCAAACAAGGATTATCACCCGACTAAGAATACCGCGTGCGCTCTCGCGATATCCCTTCACCTCGATATCGCGAAGACCGAAGCCTGCTCGAAAAGGCAGGGCTCGTCCTGTCGGACAGCAGCCGCTTTGATCTCGCGGTCGATTATTTCATAAGAAACCGCATGTACAACATAGTGGAGGACAATATCATCCTAGACGAGAACGACCTGGAGCTTCTGGGGACGCAGTAAAAAAAATTGACTATCTGCGATCTTCGCTATAAAATAATTACAGAATATTTCGAACTGAGTCGGAATATCCTGAAACAGAAAGCGATGTTAAAACGCAGATAGAAAAGAGGTAAAACAATGGCACTGTTCGGAAAGAAGAAAGAAGCAGAAAAAGCAGCAGAAGAAGCAAAGGCAAAAGCCGAAGCCGCGGCAGCGGAAGCTAAGGCAAAGGCCGATGCTCTGACAGCGAAGATCAAAGCCGACGCAGAGGCCGCGAAGGCAAAAGCCGAAGCTGAAGCAAAGGCAGCCGAGATAAAGGCGAAGGCACAGGCCAAGATCCAGGAAGCGGCAGCGAAGGCCAAGGAAGAAGCTGCGGCGGCAGCTGAAGTCGTGGCAGCCAACAGATCCAGATACACCCTTGATGTGGACGGAGTATGGGGCAAGCTGACCACCATCGCCACCCAGCACATCTTCGGACTTGAAGAAGACGGAATCCTCGGACCTCTCACCACCAAGGCCATCCAGGCCAAGGTTGGCGCGGACGCAGACGGAGACTGGGGCCCGGCTACGACCAAGGCTATCCAGCAGTTCCTCGGCGTAACGGTCGACGGCATCTGGGGACCCGAATCCGTCAAGGCATGGCAGACCTGGGTAAACAAGCAGCTGTAATACCGCATCCGGACCTGTGATATCCGGATGACAATGCCCCGCGCCGCCGGCGCGGGGTTTATCTTGGAGCGGAGGGGTCCGGCGGATCCCTTGACGGAGGAGAGACCCGCGGATGGTCGTTTTGGTCAAAAAAGGGCGTCAGATGCCCGGCAAATATTCAAAACGGCTCAAACGCCTGGGGCTCCGCTTCGAGAACGGCACCTGGTCTGCGAAGAGCCCGCCCAACTGGCGCAGGATCAGGCGATTCTGCGAGCGGCACGGGCTGACTTATGTTGAGACCAAGAGCGAGTATGTGAGATCCGGCTCATACAGGGCAGTCTTCTTTACCCACGAAAAGGGCGACCGGGGTAACGGGAAGGTGTATCACTGCGCGTACTGCGGCAGGCGCCTTAAGCGTAAGGACGTGACGGTGGACCACGTTATACCCGTAAGCGCCGCGCAGAAGACCGGAGTGGGCAGGGCGGCCATGGCTTTCTGGGGGATACAGAACGTGAACGACCCTGCAAATCTGGTCGCGTCCTGCGAGAGGTGCAACAGCCGGAAAGGGCACAGCGGGGGACTCTGGATCCTTCGTGGATTCATGGGCAGGAGCATCTGGTCATGGAGGCTCCTGAGGCTGTTCCTCGCGGCTTGCGTCCTTGCGGGAGCGTACTTCCTTATCTGCCGGCACACCGGGCTTACAGGCGTGCGGGAGGTCATAAGCTTCATTGCCGGGAAACTGGCGGAGGCGGCGGGGCCTTTGATCGGAAGGATCAGAGAAATGTTTCGATAAACAAAACCGCCGGGGTGCGATGCCCCGGCGGTCTTTTATATGCTGCCACGTGGAAGGATTCAGACCGGATCACGGTTTGGCGGGCGGTTCTCCGCCATGACCTCCGGGTCCGCCCGGCCCGCCGGGTTCCCCGGGACCGCCCGGTCCGCCCGGTCCTCCGGGTCCGCCGCCGTCGGGAGGTGCGTCTCCCGGCCTTCCGCCCTGACCGCCGGAACTCACGACCGCCTCGATTGCGGAGCCGGTCGATGCGCTGCCGTCCCATTCCTCACCGTTGATGTATAGAGTATGGCCGTTAAGCTCTATGGATCCCGGGTCACAGGTGAGGCCCGTGATGTATGAATCGCCTGTGAGCACCCATTTTGATCCGCTTTCGATCTCTACGTAAACTTCGCCCTCTTCGCCGTCAGGATTCACGGAGCCGGTAAAGACTGAAGAGGTGCGGAGATAAAGGTTCAGATGCGATACGCTGTCGACCAGCATATCGCCGTTGATGGCCTGGCCGTCTGCGTAAAGGGTGACCTGGCCTCCGTTCGAGCCTTCGTTTCCCCATCCTGCAGCAGCCGCACGGAGGAATGCTCCGTCCGCGTCTTTGTTGATTATCTCCGCTCCGTTCAGGGTGATCTCCGTAACGGTATTGTTCACGAAGAACACGTCACCGTTCAGATTGGTGAGTGTGCCGCCGTTCATGGTGAAAGAGGAAAGACCTTCCGCTGCGTCGCCGGACATCGATTGATAGATCATCACCGCCTGATACCAGTCCGACTTATCGCTGTTTTTGGTCACGTTGTCTGCCGTCAGATCCACGTCGTTAAGCGTCACTGAATTCTTGCCTTCCACCACTACGCCCTGCGACGCGGTGGATTCGAGTTCTGCGTCATTCACGGTTATGTCTGCTGTAGAATAGATGACGGGGGATCCTGTGCCCTCCGTAACGTACAGCCCGCCGGTCACGGTGACCGTGCCGCCGCCTCTGTCGGAACGTATGGCGGCAGAGGAGTTGCCCGTCGTATGGATATTGAGATCTTCTGCGTTCATGGTGCCGCCGCCTGTTGTCATCAGGCCTCCTGAGCAGTTGCCTGCGGTCTCTATCACCGAATCCGCGATATTGACCACGGTCCCATCTCCGTAGCTGAAGACCGCGTTCGCGTGTGTGCCGTCAGTGGTTATCACCATATCGCTGAGATCCAGGACCGCGCCGTTTTCCGCGTAGACAGCTGCGTTCTCACCGTAGAAGTCCGCCTCGTCCCCGGAGGAATCGCCGGTCTTGGTGACGGCGGTGTTGGAATAAGAAGCGGTCTCTCCGTCTGCGGTGATCGCGTGTCCTCCGTCCTCGCTGTTATCGATCGTCTGGTTTATGGTTATTTCGTCTTTCGTTATCACTGTGCGGGAAACGTCTCCTGTGATCTCTCCGGCGTCTTCAGTGTCCGCCGTCTCTTCTGCAGTCACGCCTGCTGTATCTGTATCGGCTGCCGTTTTGTCCGCGGAGCAGCCTGTTATCACGCTCGCGCCGGTTATTGCCAGCATCAGGGCAAGTGCCATTACTTCGTTTCTGAGTTTCATTGCGTTAAGCTCCTTTCTTTAAGCTTTGATCAAATGATAAGCCCAAAACCTAAAACATACTTAAACTCCGATGAAAAAGCCTGCAGCCATATCCCGCGCAAAAGGGCCTCACGGTGTTGCGGAGAGCGGCCCTTTTTTGATATAATAATTAGTTAGTGAAAGGGGCGTTTGTCATGGAAACAAAGCAGCGCAGCAAAAGAAAAAAAGATATCATGCTCCCGCTCGTGATCCTGATCGGGATCGTTCTGATCGCCGCCGTGGTGACTCCGATAGCGAAGCCCATACTGCAGAAGACCAGGTTCGAGAAGTTTCAGGAAGACTTCACCGAGAGCCTGAACTACTCGAAGGATAACGGCAACATTATCATCGAGAAGGACGGGCGCGTCCATTCGCTCGACCCCGACACCGCGAGCTGGCTCTACTATATGCTCGCGAACATCGGGATGGGGACGCCGGTCAGCGCGTCTGAAGAGCCGGAATGCGAGATCAGGATGACCTTCCCGGACGGCGCGGAGATGAAGCTAGGCGAGATGGAAGTCAAGCAGGGCCCCCGGGCGGGACGTATGGGCATATTTGTCTACTTTAAGAATGCCGCGGGGAAAGAGTACAGGTACTACAGCGACGTGACCACCCTCAAGAAATTCAGGGAAGCGCTCTGATAAGCGCTTTTCCGGTGTGACCGGCCGGGATCAGGCCGGGAGTATATAAACAGGAGTATTCGTCAGATGGTTCTAAGCGAACTCAAAAAAGGTGAAAATGCGAAGATAACCGCAGTCGGCGGCGAAGGCGCCACCAGGCAGCATTTTCTCGATATGGGCGTGATCCCGGGAACGGAGATCGAGATAGTGAGATTTGCCCCCATGGGGGACCCGGTGGAGCTCAGGCTTCACGGGTATGAACTGACCATGCGTCTCGCGGACGCCGCGGAGATAGAGGTGGAAAAGCTGGAGGAGAAGGGCGAGCCGGAGCACAGGACTCTGGTCAGGTTCACAAAGGCGTCCTCCGCGCACCCCGGCCTCGGCGAGGGC
>JAFWFF010000258.1 GCA_017515765.1 Bacillota bacterium
AAAACACAAACGGCGGCTCCGCAGGGAGCCGCCGTTCTTTGTTCGTGTCAGGCCATCAGAATATCTTGTTTACGTATTTCTTAAGCTTCGCTTCGTCATAGGAGCCGGCGTAGGTGCTCTGGAAGCGCTTGACGGTAAGGGTGTTGAACTGTACCGTCTTCCTGAATTTCAGAAGACCGGCGGCGAAGCCGACGGCAAGGCAGATCATGCCGAAATCGATCTTCAGCGAAGTGAACACCGCAGCCGCGAAAACGACTACTGTTATCAGTACGCCCGCGATCTGCTTCTTCGGCTGGATCTCGCGCACCTTTTCTTCTTTGATTATCTTCTCCTGTACCATGGTCTCCGCGAATCTCTTCTGGACCGTGAAGGTCGAGACCGAGCTCAGGAATATAGGCGCCGCGACGAAGAATCCGAACGCCGTGAGGGCTGCGTTTAGCAGCAACAAAGTCATGTCACCCATATGATGATCTCCTTATATGATCGCCCTAAACGACGGACAGGCTTCCGCCGTAGAGCACGGTCGACGGGAAGAAATACAGATAAGGCGCGGTGATCAAAGCAAGCCTCAGCGCCGACCCCTTCGCCTGCTCAGGCGTTAGTCCCGCCCCCTTAAGTATAGCCCTGTCGATGAAGTATATCAATACTCCCGCTGCAGCGACCGCGGCCGCAACGCAGAGGAACGCCAGCGGATGGCTGAACGGGTTGAAGCCCACCCCGTAGGCTAGGTCTTCGAACAGTTCCGGTCCCGAGTTATCCGCCCCTGCCATATAGACCGCGAAGAGCAGCGCCGCGCCTGCGAAGTCGCCCGCGAACCCGGCCAGGCAGATCTTCCACGTATGTTTCCTGCAGAACAGGCCCTTATCAGGCATGTCTCCCAGGCTCCACCTGAGCACCACCCGGTCGATCAGATAGTTCACCGGTATCACAGCCAGCCAGAGCGGCGACGGCCAGAACAGGAGCAGCCATATCGGCAGGAATATATTATAGAGCCTTACTTCCCCGTCTTTTCTCATTTAGTCAGTTCTCTCAGTTTTGCCAGCCTGCTGAGCGCCTCGTCGAGCACGTCTTTGCTCCTGGCGAAATGCAGGCGCATCAGGTTGTTGACCTCTTCCTTGAAGAAGCTGGATCCCGGCACCGCCGCGACTCCGACCTCCTTCGCCATCCACTCGCAGAACTCCAGGTCGGTCCAGCCGCGGAACTTAGGCATTTCCAGGAACTCCCCTATGTCGACCAGCACGAAATACGTACCCTCGGGCACATTGTGCTTAAGGCCGATCCTGTCGAGCCCCTCCAGAAAATACGCGCGCTTTTCGATATAGGTCCTGAGCAGTTCCTCGTAGTATTCTTCCCCGAACTCGAGCCCGGTCACCGCGGCAGCCTGAAGCGGTGAAGGAGCGCCGACAGTCAGGAAGTCGTGTACCTTCTTTGCTCCGTCGACGAACTTCTCCGGGCCGACCAGCCAGCCCAGCCTCCAGCCTGTTATCGAATAAGTCTTGGAGAGCGAGCCGCAGGTCACGGTGTTCTCGTACATCCCGGGGAGCGACGCCATGCAGACGTGTTTCCGCGGCGCGTAGACCATATGCTCGTAGACCTCGTCCATTATGACGAACGCTCCGTATTTCAGCGCCAGATCGCCGATCGTCCGGAGCTCGTCCTCCGTGAAGACCTTCCCGCAGGGATTGGACGGATTGCAGACTATGATCGCCTTTGCTCCGGACCTGAAGCCCGCTTCGATCAAAGCCGGGTCGAACCCGTATTCAGGCGGTACCAGCGGGATGTAGACCGGGGTCACGCCTGAGAGGATCGCGTCCGCACCGTAATTCTCGTAGAAGGGCGAGAAGAGCATGACCTTGTCGCCGGGGTCGCAGGCAGTCATCATGGCGCACATCATGGCCTCGGTGCCTCCGCAGGTGATCACTACCTCCTTCTCGGGGTCTATCTCCCTGCCGAAGGACCTCGACTGCTTGCGCGCGAGAGCCTCGCGGAACGGCAGAGCTCCGTATGTTATCGAATACTGGTGAGGTCCCTCGGCAGCTATCCGCCCGAGCGCCTCCTTCATCTTCGCGGGCGGATCAAAGTCCGGGAATCCCTGTGACATATTGATCGCCCCGTATTTGTTGCTTATCCTGGTCATCCTCCTGATGACCGAATCCGTGAAAGTCCCTACTCTCCTGCTGAGTTCTGGCATTTTCTCTCCTCCGCCAGGCGCTTTGGTGCACGCTGGCCCTTTTGATAAAATGAGTTTTTCCTTTTCCGCGCGCGTCAGCTGTTTGATCGCGTACTCGCGCCGCTGAGCCTCGATCTTGTCGTCGTATTCCTCAATATATACGAGTTCCACCGGCCTTCTGGCCCGTGTGTATTTGGCGCCGCGCCCGGAGTTATGCGTCCTGAGCCGGCGCTCCGGGTCGGTCGTCCAGCCCGTGTAAAGAGTGCCGTCCGCGCACCTCAGAATGTATACGTAATGCTTCCCGTTCATTTATTCTTTGTAGACTACGCTGAACCCGTCGAAGAAGTACTGCTTCATCCCAGGCGGGTCGTCGTAATAGCCGTATTTTCATCGTGGAGCGGTACTCCTTCGGCCTTCCCGTCCCGCACCACGGTCAAAGCGTCCCTGATCGTGCCGATGCAGCCCGGCGGCATGATAAAGTCGTTGTGTGAGGTGTAGACGGCTTTGATCTCCGGAAACTTCTCCTCAACTTTATTTAGCGAATCGATGTACTTCCCGATATCGGAGCGCCCCATCACGTCGCTGTCGAACTGCACGTAGATCGCGCCGAGATAGATCATGTCGCCCGAGAACAGTATCTTCCCGCGGCGGTCGAAGAGCATGAGATGGTCCTCCAGATGCCCGGGCGTATAGATCACTTCCACCTCTCTCCCTCCGAGATCAAAGACGTGCCCGTCTTCGACCGGGACTGCTCTGAACGGCCTTACGCAGTATTCCTCCGGGCGGAAGCCCTCCGGATATCCGAACAGGAACGTGTCTTCGTCAGTCTGGTTGGTGAGCGGCTCGTGCGGGCAGCCCGTCTCCGCCTGTCTCAGCGCTTCCGGCACGTCCGCGACATACACCTCGCCGAACCGCCAGTTGTTTCCGGTGTGATCAAAATGCCTATGGCAGTTTATCACTGCAAGCTCGCCCGGCCAGAGCTCGCGGATGAGCGGCTCGATATCGCAGATCCCCATGCCGGTGTCCAGCAGGAGCGCGCGGTCCTCCCCTTTGATCAGGAAGGCGTTGACCTCCTGAAGGTGCTGTGGCTCGCAGACCGCGGTCACGTCTCCCGGGAGCTCATAGCAGCAGAACCAGCCGCCACAGTCGTTCTCCACCTTAAGGCGCTCGTATTTCGCGTAGTAGGGCCTGGGCTCAGGCCCTTTCCATTTGGCGCACATCAGCCGACAATCCTTCCGTCGATGTAAACGGCTTTGATGTTTGTGTCGGAGACCATCGGGTCACCGTCGCAGATGACTATGTCGGCGTCCTTTCCGACCTCGAGCGATCCGACGCGGTCTGCTATCCCGACGTGTTCCGCGGCGTTGATAGTTATCGCCTTCAGGGCGTCAAAGGGATCCATGCCTGCCTTCACGGCGAGCCCTGCGCAGAGCGGCAGGTATTCCTGCGCGATCACGGGTGAATCGGTGATTATCGATACGTGGCAGCCCTTTGCCGCCAGGATGCCCGGAGTGGTCCAGGTCTTGTTCTGGAGCTCGAATTTGGACGCGAAGGACATGGTCGGGCCTACCGCCATCATGCAGCCTGTCTCGGCGAGTTTGTCGGCGATCAAATGCCCCTCGGTCACGTGCTCCAGGGTGAGCTTTACGTCGAACTCTTTGGCGAGCCTGACCGCTGTCAGGATGTCGTTCGCCTGGTGCGCGTGCATCTTCAGCGGGATCTCCTTCTTAAGGACCGGGATCATCGCTTCGCACTTGAAGTCGAAGGCCGGCTGTTTTGAAAGATCGCCCGCTGCGGCTTCTTTCTTCGCGAGATATTCCTTCGCTTTGAAAAGCATGTTGCGGATCGCGGCTGCGGTCGACATGCGCGCGGAAGCGCCTTTGTCCTTGTAGATACGCTTCGGGTTCTCGCCGAGAGCGCCCTTCATCGCGACCGGATCCTTTATGATCATGTCGTCGACGCAGACCCCTGTGGTCTTCACGGCTATCCAGGTTCCGCCGATCGCGTTGGAGCTCCCCTGGCCAGTAGCGACCGACGTCACGCCTGCCCTTGCCGCCATTCTGACCGTCGGATCAAAGGGATTGAAGCTGTCTATCGCGCGCATCTGCGGGGTGCAGATGTCATTCAATTCGTTGTAGTCCTTACCCTCGTAGCCTATGCCCCAGCCGTCCAGGCCGAGATGGCAGTGCGCCTCGACAAAGCCGGGATATACGCGGAGCCCGGAAGCGTCGACCGTTTCTTCCGCCGGATCACACTCCAGGTCCTTTCCGATCGCTTTGATCCTGCCGTCCTCCACCAGGATGTCGGCGATATATGGTTCGCGGTTCACCGCGTCGTATATCGTTCCGTTCTTTATTATCATGGTCTCTCCTCCTGCTGTCACTCCGCTATCCCGCAGAGCGCGGGTATCTCGCCCGGATCGTCAATTATTATATCTGCTCTGTTCTCTTCAAGTTCGGTCCTCGGCCTGAAGCCCCAGGTCACCCCGACCGCGGTCACTCCGGCGTTGTGCGCTGTCCGCATGTCGGTGTTCGTGTCCCCGAAGTACAGGCATTCGTTCTTGCGGAAACCGAACCTGTCCAGTATCTCGTAAACCCCGGCAGGATCGGGCTTTATCGGTATCCCCTCGACCTGCCCCTGTATGTGATCAAACGCGTCTTCCCCGAAGAGTTTCCCGAGCAGTTTCACCGCAGCGGCGTGGACTTTGTTGGTAAGGACAGCAGCCCTGATGCCGGCGTCACGCAGAGCCCGGAGCGCCTCGGGAATGTTTTGATACGGTTCCACCAGATAGAAGGGATCCTCCTCCATCCAGCGCCTGCACATCGGGAAGCCTTCCTCCAGATGCGAGGCCTCCGTATCTCCCGCGTCGATCAAAGCGCGCTCGAGCGACTTCTTCAGGCCGTCTCCCGCGTAGTAGTTGAACGCCTCGACCGGCCGGTCCTCAAGACCGAAGTGCCTGAGCGTCATG
>JAFWFF010000259.1 GCA_017515765.1 Bacillota bacterium
ATCTCCACGTTCTCCGCCCCGAGGACTTCCCCGGCGCTCCTCTCGACCAGACGGGTCACCCCGTCGTCATTCTTAAGATTGATATACGAATTGATTATCTCCACATCCGCCGTCGCCCCGTAGGCTTCGGCAGTGCATTGAGCGATACGGGTAAGCCTGCGTGACATATCGTCTCTTGCCGATTCGTCCACATTTCTCATGGTCCCCTCGAGGACCACGAGATCGGCGACCTGATTCCGCACTGTGCCTCCGCAAATCTTTCCGACGGTCAGCACCGCAGGCTTTAACGGCGACTTCATGCGGCTCACTATTATCTGAAGACCGTCGACGATCTTCGCGGCGGCGACGATGGCGTCGACGCCGTGATCCGGCTTCGCCCCGTGGCATCCGACTCCGTGGACTTCGATCTTGAACGAAGCCGTCGCGGCATACTGCACGCCGTATTTCAGGCTCACCTTCCCGGTCTCTACTCCGGGAGCGACGTGAAGTCCCAAGCAGAAGTCTACGTGAGGATCCTCAAGCACTCCGGCTTCTATCATCCTTTCCGCCCCGCCGAAGGCTTCCTCGGCAGGCTGGAAGAACAGCTTCACATTTCCCGCGAGCTCATTCCTGTGAGCCTGAAGCACCTTCGCTATCCCTAGGAGGATCGCGGTATGCATGTCATGCCCGCAGGCGTGCATGGCGCCCGGGACCTCAGAAGCGTACGGTAGCCCTGTGCATTCGGTTATGGGGAGGGCGTCCATGTCGGCGCGGATCCCCACCGTCGGGCCGGGGGATCCGCCTTTGATCAGGCCGCATACCGCAGTCCCGTCAAGAAGCTTGTAATGTTCTATCCCCATCTCAGAGAGCAGCCCCGAAACATAGCCGACCGTGCCGAACTCGTGCTCCGCGAGCTCCGGATGCCTGTGGATATGCCTGCGCCACTCGATGAGCTCAGGCTCCAGCTCTTCCCATTCCTTCCGGGTTATCAGTCCGTCTGTCTTTGCCATCGGCTATTCCCCCGCGTGCCACTCTCCGACCTCGTCGATCGGGAATATCGGTCTGGGGGTCTTCACATAGTTATACTGGGTGAGGTCGCCGCTGTGGATGCCTTTGGTCTCGACGGCTATCATCATCGCGGCATGATCCCTGAAGAACGCCTTGTAGTGGTTGGCGGATTTGATGCAGACGATCCTGTAGTTCTCCGCGACCGTCCCCAGGCATACGAATAGCCTGTCGTCCATCGTCTGCCTGCGGAGCGTTCCCACTATGATCTCGCAGTTCCCCGTTCTGATCCTGGCGCAGGGGCCTGCGCTCCTCTCGATACCCATCATCATCGGTGAGTTGGATATCATCTTACCGTCGGACACTGCCAGCACCTCGACTCCCTTAAGGTCTACCGGCTCGCCGTGGGTGGGCTCGACCTTGCCGCCGAGCAAAACGTCCACCTTCGCTCCGACTCCCGCGTTCACGAGGATCTCCGCGGCCTCGGGGTCGCAGATGTAATCAAAGACGCTGCCGGGGATGTCTCTCGCAAGCATCTCGCGCAGGAGATGCGTCCCGTCTCCCGGAGCTCCGCCGCCCGGGTTGTCGGAAGGTTCCGCCAGCAGGACGTAGCCTTCGCCCTCGTAGTTCTCCGCTATGTCAAAGGCCTCCGGCGCGAACGTGAGCTTGGCCCTGAAGCGTTCTCTCTGGGACCAGACGTAGTCCGCAAGTTCCTCGGCAGCCTTCTGCGCGCCTTCCTTTGCCACGACCATGATCGATGAGCCGCAGCAGGCGGCGTCCGCGTAGGGGAAACCGTGGAAGAGGCCCGCGTCGATAAGGCCGTGGTCCTCGGCGTATTTCTTTATATAATTGTTAACTGAAAGCAGGGGCTCGCCGAGCGTATACCCGGCCATCGCGGGGACGAGCATCGGGATGTGGACGCTCGCGACCTCGGGCCTCACTCCGGTCCTGATGATCTCCAGGAGCTGCTTCATCGCGCGGTACCCGGCTTCCGCCTGGTCGTTGTGCGGATACTCCTTGCAGGTGTAGAAGCCCTGTCCGAGCTTCACCATATCCTGAGAGATGTTCCCGTGAAGATCCATCGGAACGGTTATGGGCATGTCGGGTCCGACCACTTTGCGGAACTCCCGGAGGACATAGGTCTCCAGGTCGTCTATCCCCTCGGCGCAGCCCGCGCCGTGGAGCACGAAGCAGATGCCTTCGATCTCATCCTTGCATGCCGTAAGGTCCTCCATGACCATAGCCATGAATCTGTTGAGGCAGTCGGTGCTGAGCCTGGGCGCCGCGATCTCTTTATGGATCGACATCACGAGCTCCACGCCGTTCTCTTCGGCGCACTGAATGATGCCCGCGACGTAGTCCGGCGTCCCTCTGTATTTATCGATGACTTCCTGTCCGCGCGTGAGGCCGGCTTTTTCGTCCTCGAACTGAGCGAGGTGAGCCGACATCATATTGCCTTCGTGTCCGAACCAGCCCGAAAATACTTTCATGTTGTTTTCCTCATCAAAATCTTTGCCGAAAGGGCTGCTCCCGAGAGAGCAGCCCTTTCTCTTAACGTGAGCTAATTCCTGTTAAACGATCTGAATAAAGTATTGAGGTTCAGCGTTACTGTACTACTCGGCCCAGTGCCACTCATAGCAGACATACGGACGGTTGGCGTCGTTGTAGAGCTGATCGATCTCGATGTCCTTCGGCCATGCATAGCATTTATTTCTGTGCATGTAGGGGATGGACGGGCAGAGGTCTACGATGTAGGCGACCAGGTCGCGATAGATCTCTTTTCTCTTCTCGGGATCAGTCTCGACGTCGCCCTTGGCGAACATCTCATCGATGTACGGATCGCTGATCCTGGACCAGTTGGTGGATCCGCCGGTGGTGTAATGTCTCTTGTTGAAGGAGAAGTCTGCTCTGTAGGAGAGACCTTCGTTCATGATGGCATAGTCACCAGCGTCAGCCTTTTCGTCCGGGCTCTCGGTGGAGATCAGTTCGATCTTCACGCCGATGTCTTCCATGTTCTTCTGCCATACCTGGGCTACCTTCTCGTGATAGCCGCCTGCGATGACGTCCATGTGGATGCCGTAGTCAGCAAAGTCAAGGCCATTCGGGAATCCGGCTTCAGCCAGCAGTTCTTTCGCCTTCTCGGGGTTGTAGGAGAAGTCCGTAGCCTTGGAAAAGTCTACGCCGAAGCAGTTGGTGCCTGCCTGGATCCTGGCGACCTCAGCCATTCCGGAGTAAGCGATCTTGATGATGTTCTCTTTGTCGGTACCATAGGTCAGAGCCTGTCTCACGAGCTTGTTGTCAAGCGGCGGGACTGTGGTGTTCAGAGCTATGATAGCGGTGTGCATCATCTGGGAATACTCAGTGTTGTACTTGTCGTTCGACTGGATGGATTCCACGGACTCGGACGGGATCTCCATGAAGTCGATAGCGCCGGACTCGAAGGATACGAGAGCGGATGAAGAATCTGAGATGTACTTGATCTCGATGTCCTTGATGTCAGGAGCACCCTTTCTGTATTCTTCATTTGCGGTCATTACAGCGTGTACAGCGGGATCGTACTCTACGAGCTTGTAGGGGCCGGTTCCGCAGGCGACTGTGGAGATGACTCCGCCGTTGTCATTGACGAACTTCTCGTTCAGGATGTACATATATCCGGTGTAAGCGAGGAACAGCGGGTCTACTCTGTTCAGGGTGAACTTTACGGTGTAGTCGTCAAGAGCCTCGACCTTCTCGACCATGTCGAAGTTGGAGGTCTTGGCAGTGAACTGCTTGGCATAGTCATAGGTGAAGACTACGTCGCTGGCCTTGAACGGCTCGCCGTTCTGGAACTTGGCGTCTTCGATAAGATGCACGGTGTACTCGAGAGCGTCCTCAGAAGCCTCATAATCCTTTGCGAGCACCGGGCGAAGTTCACCGTCGTTATCCGTCATGAACAGCGTCTCATATACCTGGTTGTTTACATATGCATCGGAATAACCTGTGTTCTCGTAGGGGTTCTGAGTCTGGAATACGTCCAGAACACGGATGACTACCGTACGATGGCTATCCGCTGCATCTCCGCCGCCACCGCCGGATCCGCCGCCGCAGCCCGCGAGGCAGGAAGCGACCATCACCAGGAGGCAAAGCAGTGCGATAACTCTTTTCTTGGACATTTGGGTCCTCCTTTCTTAACAATACCTTCCTAAACAATACCTTTCGAGAAATACCTTCTTTGATCAACACTAACTGTTATAATTGACTGTTAACGCCTCGTTACTGCGCTAACGATTCGTTACGCCTTATGTTATTCCGCCCGGATCTCCGCCAGCGCGTCCTTCATGAGGGTGCACGCGCAGAAGTGGTCTTTCTCAACTTCCACGAGCGGGATATCGGTCCCCGTGCACGCCTCGGTGCAGAACTCGCATCTCGGCGCGAAACGGCATCCCGGCGCGGGATCGATCGGAGACGATACCTCGCCGCGGATGACCTTCTTGCCCCTGGCCCTCTGGCTTATGTCCAGAGTCGGTACCGCATGGAGAAGCGCCTTGGTATACGGGTGGAGCGGGTTCGCGAAGAGTTCCCTGTAGGGAGCCTTCTCCACGCATTTGCCCATGTACATTACCATGATCTCATCGGATATGTGCTTTACTACCGAGAGGTCATGAGTTACGAACATATACGCGAGGCCCATCTCGTCCTGAAGATCCATCAGAAGGTTCAGGATCTGCGCCTGGATGGA
>JAFWFF010000260.1 GCA_017515765.1 Bacillota bacterium
CAAACGCAGTTATAAACCGCCTGCCCAGATACCGCAGATATCTGATGGAGCTTGAGAAGAAGGGCGTGGAGAAGATCTCGTCCAAGGAATTCAGCGAGCTCATAGGCTATACCGCGTCGCAGATCCGCCAGGACCTCAACAATTTCGGAGGCTTCGGGCAGCAGGGCTACGGCTACAGCGTTGAAGGCCTCAGGGAGGAGATAGAGGCTATCCTCGGCCTTGACCGCGAATACCGCATGGTGATCCTCGGCGCAGGCAACCTGGGCAAAGCCATCTACAACTACACCAAGACCGTCAAAGGCGGTTTTAAGGTGGTCGGAGTCTTTGAGGTCAGGAAGGACCTGATCGGGAAGAAACTCGGAAGCAACGAGATACTGGACTATGACTCGCTGGTGGATTTCGTCGAGAAAGAGAAGATCGATATCGGCATCATCTGCGTGGACAGGGAGAACGCCCAGGAAGCCGCGGACAGGCTCTGCTTCGCGGGAGTCAAGGGAATATGGAATTTTGCCAGGACGGATATCGAAGTGCCGCCCCACATCGCGCTGGAAGTGGTGCATCTGTCGGACAGCCTCCATGCCCTGGCATATCACATGAACGACATAAAGAAAAAAGGAGGCAGTCATTAAACTGCCTCGCTTTTCTTCTTTCTGAGCTTATGATCAGTCAGCGACCGGTGCGCCTACCGGGCAGGTGTCAGCGCAGTTTCCGCAATCGATGCACTTATCGGCGTCGATCTCGTACTGGCTTCCGCCTTCGGTGATGGCTTCTACCGGGCAGTCTGCCGCGCAAGCGCCGCAGCTGATGCAAGCATCGGTAATTCTATATGCCATGTTATTTCCCTCCTTATACAAAGGCTCCATACTTCGGACGTATTATAATATACCATAGCGGAAATTGCAAGTAAACAAATAATATGAAAATTATCGCTTTAACAGGGCCCAGCGGGACCGGAAAATCTTTTCAGGCACAGACCATCTGCAGTGAGAGAGCCATCGATGGAATGATCGACGATGGCCTCTTTGTTTATCATGAGAGCCTTGCCGCCGGGAAGTCCGCAAAGCGTGAGAAGACCAAGACCGGCGCGATCAAGACCGCCCTGTTCACCAGGGACGACCACGCCCGTGAAGTCGCGGACGCTATCGGAAGGCTCGCCCCGGAGTCGATCCTGGTGCTCGGGACGTCCGACAAAATGGCGGACCGGATAACCGACAGGCTTGGCCTTCCCCGCGCGTCGGAATACATACACATCGAGGACATAACGACTGAGGAGGAACGCGAGCTCGCCCTGAAGCAGCGCAAACAGCAGGGCAAGCACGTCATCCCGGTGCCCACCCTCCAGCTGAAAAGAGACTTCGCCGGCTATTTCCTGGACCCGCTGAAACTCATCAAGCAGGTGAGGTCCGCTACGGACAGGGGAGTCGAGAGCATCCAGGAGACCCTGAGGATCGGCGGCAAGGAGCCGGATTCCGCCAAAACAGTGGTTCGGCCGACCTACAGCTATATGGGGGACTTCATCATCTCCGACTCGGTGGTGACCGACATAGCCAACTGCGTCGCGGACGAGGTGGACGGGATCTCGGAAGTCGTGAGCGTATTCGAGAACACAGAGCCGGACAACCTGATGCTCCAGGTGGTCGTCGACATGGACCGCGGAGCAGCGATCTGGAGCGTCGCCGAGGAATACCAGAAGAGGCTTTCCAAAGTGGTGGAGGATATGACTGCCTTCAACGTCGTCGAGACTGACGTCGAGGTGAGGCAGCTGGTGAACAGAAGATGAGCAGGGAATTGATATTTGAAGGCGTCAGGGATTTCGACTGCGATCATATATTCGACTGCGGACAGTGCTTCCGCTGGTACAGGGAGGAAGACGGATCGTATACAGGCCTTGCCGGATGCGCTCTGGCGAACGTGGCTTTCGAGCCGCACGACCGGGATGCCGCGCCGGGCTTTTCCGAGGGGACTGTCCGGGTCCGCGTGCTCGCGGGACCGGAGGACGCTGAGGATCCGGCGCTCTGGAGCAGGTATCTGGACCTCGGACGCGATTACGGGGCGATCAAAGCCCGCCTCTCGGCGGACGACCCCGTGATGGAACAGGCTATAGCCGCGGGAAGCGGGATACGCATCCTGGACCAGGATCTCTGGGAGACCATAGTATCCTTCATAATCTCACAGAACAACAACATACCGAGGATCAAAGGCTGCATAGAGCGGCTCGCGGACGGTTTCGGAGAGCCGCTCGAAGGAGCGGAAGGAGCGCGCGGGCAGCGCGCTTTGATCCTTAAGACCCTGCCGGGGCCGGAGAGGCTCGCGGGGCTCGAAGCGGAGGATCTGGCGCCTGTCAGGCTGGGCTACAGGACGAGATATCTGGTGGAGACCGCGAGATGCGTAGCGGAGAAGGGGCTCCCTCGGAACATGGAGGAACTCTCCTCGCTCTGCGGCGTGGGGCCCAAGGTCGCGAACTGCATAGCGCTCTTCGGAATGGGGAAGAGGGACAGCTTCCCCATAGACGTCTGGGTCAGAAGGGTGATGGCGAAATGCTACGGATTTGATGAAGGAGACATGAAGGGAATGGCCGGATTCGCCCGTTCCAGATACGGCGAACTGGGCGGGTACGCGCAGCAGTATCTCTTCTATTACATCCGCGGGCTGGACGAAAAAAACCGATAAAAATCTGTTGACAGGGGTATATAAAAGACATACAATGATTCATGGGTTAGCACTCCTTTAACGTGAGTGCTAACACGAAAAAGTCCTAAATAATAATTTACATATCAGGAGGTAATCGAAATGGCAAAGAGCATCGGCATCAAACCTTTGGGCGCCAGAGTTCTCATCAAAAAGCTTGAGGCTGAAGAAAAGTCTCAGGGAGGCATTCTCCTCACGAGTTCCGCCAAGGAAAAACCCCAGATCGCTGAGATCGTGGCGGTCGGCCCCGGAACCAAGGACGAGCCCATGGAAGTGAAGGCAGGCGACAAGATCGTCTTCTCCAAATATGCCGGAACAGATATAAAGTACGAAGGCGAAGAATACACGATCATGAACCAGAGCGATATTCTGGCCACGGTAAAATAGTGATATACCGCCGGGCATCCGGCGCAAGATCGGAGGAATAATATAATGGCAAAGGAAATCTATTACGGAGAAGAAGCGAGACGCATGCTGCAGGCAGGCGTTGACAAACTGGCAAATACAGTAAAGATCACACTCGGGCCCAAGGGCAGGAACGTTTTGATCAGCAAAGCCTTCGGCTCCCCGCTCATCACCAACGACGGCGTCACCATCGCGAGAGAGATCGAGCTTGAGGACGCCACCGAGAACATGGGAGCGCAGCTCGTCAAGGAAGTCGCCACCAAGACCAACGACGTCGCCGGCGACGGAACCACCACCGCCACACTGCTCGCCCAGATCATCATCAGGGAAGGATTCAAGAACGTAGCGGCAGGCGCCAATCCCATGATCCTGAAGAGAGGCATCGAGGGAGCGGTCGAGGTAGCCGTGGACGAGATCAGGAAGAACGCCCGCAAGGTAGCCACCAAGGAGAGCATCGCCCAGGTAGCGTCCGTATCCGCTTCCGACACACAGATCGGCGAACTCATCGCGGAGGCCATGGAGAAGGTCGGACGTGACGGAGTCATCACCGTTGAAGAGTCCAAGTCCCTCGGGACCAACCTCGACGTGGTCGAAGGAATGCAGTTCGACAGAGGATATCTCTCCGCTTACATGGTAAGCGATACCGATAAGATGGAAGCAGTCCTCGAGAATCCGTACATCCTGCTCACAGACAAGAAGATCAGCAACATCCAGGATCTTCTCCCCATCCTCGAGCAGATCGTAAAGATGGGCAGAAAGCTTTTGATCGTGGCTGAGGACGTTGAGGGTGAAGCCCTTGCGACACTCGTCATCAACAAGCTGAAAGGCGTTCTGGACGTCGTAGCGGTCAAGGCTCCGGGATTCGGCGACAGAAGAAAAGCCATGATGGGCGACATCGCCACCCTTACCGGCGGCGTGGTCATCAGCGAGGAAGTCGGCTACGATCTTAAGGAAGCCACGCTCGACCTGCTCGGAACCGCCGCGACCGTCAAGGTCACCAAGGAGAACACCGTCATCGTCGGCGGCGCCGGAGACAAGACAGAGATCAAGAACCGCATCAACGCCATCAAGGCTCAGATGGGCGAGACCGATTCCGAATACGATAAGGAGAAGCTCCAGGAGAGACTTGCCAAGCTGTCCGGCGGCGTAGCCGTGATAAAAGTCGGCGCTGCGACCGAGACCGAACTTAAAGAAAGAAAGCTCCGCATCGAGGACGCTCTCAACGCCACCAAGGCTGCTGTCGAGGAAGGCATCGTCGCAGGCGGCGGCACCGCGCTCGTGAACGCGATCCCGGCAGTTTCCAAGTACGCCGAGACCCTCGAGGGCGACGTCAGGACCGGAGCGCGCATCATCGTCAGAGCTCTTGAGGAGCCTGTACGCCAGATCGCCGAGAACGCCGGATTCGAAGGCAGCGTCGTGGTCGACGCGGTCAAGAACCAGAAGAAGGGCTTCGGCTTCAACGCTGCGACCGAGAAGTACGTCGACATGATCAAAGACGGTATCGTCGACCCGGCCAAGGTCACGAGATCCGCTCTCCAGAACGCCGCTTCCGCATCCGCAATGCTCCTCACCACAGAGGCCGGCATCGTGGACATCAAGGAAGAGAATCCCGCAGGCGCTATGCCTCCGGGAGGCGGAATGGGCGGAATGGGCATGATGTAAGCCCGCGCCCGGTTCAGTTTAAACAGACCCGTGAACACGGCGGAGCGCATTGCTCCGCCGTGTTTTCTACTGTACAAAACGCCCCCAAAAATGTATAATTATTCTGTAGGTATTATCAAGGCCGGCTGCGGCCGGCAGATGTTGTTATTAGGAGAGAAACTATGGATAACAATGCACCCAAGAAGAGCGGGATCCTTCAGGCTTACCTGAACTTCAACGTCCTGTACAAGATCCTCATCGGTCTTGTCATCGGCGCCATCGCAGGCGTCATCCTTGCTGCATCCGGCGTGACTGCTCTTCCGCCCTGGATCAGCATGTTCGGCACGATCTTCACCAGACTGCTGAAGATGATCATCATCCCGATCGTCGTCGGTTCGCTGGTGGTCGGCGCATCCTCCGTCTCCCCCGCAAACGTGGGAAGAGTCGGTATCCGCGTCGTGATCATCTACCTTCTGACATCCGCATGCGGAGTTATCATCGGCCTCATCATGGCGAATATCTTCCAGCCCCACGCAGCTCTTGAAGCCGTCACCGAGATGGCTGCCGAAGCTGCCGGAAAGACCGCTGACGTCAGCGTATGGACAGTTATCGCCGAGATCATCCCGACCAGCGTCCTTACTTCTCTGGTCAACGAGACAGTGCTCCAGGTGATCTTCTTCTCGCTGGTCTTCGGACTTTGCCTGTCCTTCATGAAGGTCTCCGACGATGAGCGCATCCGCACCATCTCCACCACCATGTACAACGTGTTCGACTGCCTTGCCGAGATCATGATGAAGATAGTCCGCGGCATCATGCAGTATGCTCCGATCGGCGTTGCCGTCCTGATCTGCGAAGTATTCGCGAAGAACGGCGCCAAGGTCGCCGGAGCTCTGCTCACCGTGACCATCGCCTGCTTCCTCGGCTACGCGATCCACATCGTACTGATCTACGGCGGACTCCTGAAGATCTTCAAGATCAAGATCGGAACCTTCTTCAAAGAAGCCAGGACTCCGTTCATCACCGCTTTTGTTACCCGTTCTTCCAACGGTACTCTTCCGACCACGATGACTGCCGCAGAGAACCTCGGCGTCGAGAAAGAAGTATACGCGTTCTCCCTCCCGCTCGGAGCCACCATCAACATGGACGGTACCGCGATCTATCAGGGCGTCTGCGCGTTCTTCCTCGTAATGTCCTGCTTCGGCCGCGGCCTGACCATGGGTGAGATGGGCATGATCGTCCTCCTTGCCACCCTGGCCTCGATCGGTACCGCAGGCGTCCCGGGAGCCGGAGCCATCATGCTGGCAATGGTAATGCAGGGCATCGGCCTCCCCATCGAAGAGGCTTCCGTCCTCGCAGGCGCATACGCCATGATCCTCGGAATCGACGCGATCCTCGACATGGGCCGTACAGCTCTGAACGTAACGGGCGACCTTACCTGCACCTGCTGCATCGCCAAGAGACTCGGCTTCCTCAGAGACGACTCTCCGCTCAGATAGGGCATTAGTAAAGAGATGAACCGGAACGATCTGGACAAGAGACTCAGAGACCTGGGGCTTTACAGCGAGTTCTACCACCGCAAGGAACTGAAACCACTCGCGCAGGTGCTTAAGGAGGGCGAACAGCTCAACTGCCTGTTCACCGGCGTCCATGAGGCCAACCGCAAGATGGTCGCGATAACCGACAGGAGGATCATCATACTGTTCACCCTGCTCGGCGGAGGCGACTTTAAGGTGATCAAAAGGTCCGCGGTGAGCGATTACAGCTTTGACAAGAAGCTGCTGTTCTCCACGGTCACCATCTCGACCAAAGGCGGCGAGACGTTCACTTTCACAAACGCTCAGGGAAGCGTGAAGAAGCTCTTCGAGTGGGCAATGGAAAGACCGGTCCCGGAAGAGGAGTGAACAGGCATTTAGCCGCGCCGGCAGAGCCGGCGGGCGTTCCGGACATCATGAGAACAAAACAAAAAAGCGGGCAGATCAACGGTCTGCCCGCTTTTGGTATGCTGTTATGCGCGGTTTTACAGCGTCTCCAGTTTTACCCGCGCGTTCAGGCGCCGCGGCGTGGAGAGACCGTCGAACTGAATGAGATAGGTGTTGTCGGTCTCTTCGTATTCCAGGATCTCGCCCTGACCGAATATCGAATGTTTGATGCGGGTGCCCGGCGTGAAGACGAATTCGGCGGCGGTCGGCGCCGCGAGGAGCATTTTGGAGAGCTCGATGTAGCGGCGGGTG
>JAFWFF010000261.1 GCA_017515765.1 Bacillota bacterium
CCTTGCCCTGGCCGGTGCGGTATGCGTCGCGGAGCCCTGCTTTTCCGAGGATCTGCGCGCCGGTCGGGAAGTCCGGTCCTTTGACGATCTTGATGAGGTCGTCAACGTCGCACTCGGGATTGTCGATCATATAGACTGTCGCGTCTATGACCTCGCCGAGGTTGTGCGGCGGGATGGACGTCGCCATGCCGACCGCGATTCCGTTGGATCCGTTGACCAGGAGCTGCGGGAATCTGGAGGGCAAAACCTCAGGCTCCTTCTCCTCGCCGTCAAAATTGTCGCGGAAGTCTACGGTGTCCTTATCGATGTCCCTCAGCATCTCTACAGCAAAGGGGGACATCCTGGCTTCCGTATACCTCTGGGCCGCGGCGCTGTCGCCGTCGATAGAACCGAAGTTTCCGTGTCCGTCGACCAGCATGTATCTCATGGAGAAGTCCTGCGCCATCCTGACCATCGCGTCGTAGATGGAGCTGTCTCCGTGAGGGTGGTATTTACCCATTACCTCGCCGACTATACGGGCGGATTTCTTATGCGGCTTGTCCGGCGTCACTCCGAGGTTCCCCATACCGTAGAGGATCCTGCGGTGTACCGGTTTGAGGCCGTCCCTTACGTCAGGGAGGGCACGTCCCACGATAACGCTCATCGCGTAGTCGATGTAGGACTTCTTCATCTCGGTGCTTATCTCGTGCTGTTCAAGCCTGGTATCTTCAATAAGGTCTGCCATCTGTCCTACCCCCTTTCTACGCGTCTATCTCCGCGAGCGTCGCATGATCTTCGATAAACTGCTTCCTGGGTGGTACTTTGTCGCCCATAAGCACTGTAAATATCTCATCCGCGGCCGCCGCGTCATCCATCGTTATCTGGATCAAAGTCCTGTTCTTATAGTCCATCGTGGTCTCCCAGAGCTGGTGGAAGTCCATCTCTCCGAGGCCTTTATAGCGCTGGACGTCGATCTTCCCGTTCTTCTTCTTAAGCTCTTCCATGAGCTTGTCCTGCTCGTACTCGGAGTAGGTGTAGTGGACGTCTCTGCCCTGCTTCGTCATGAAGAGCGGCGGTTTGGCCGCGTAGACGTATCCGCCCTCGATCAGAGGAGTCATATGCCTGAAGAAGAAGGTCAGCAGGAGAGTCCTGATGTGCGCTCCGTCGACGTCGGCATCCGTCATGATTATGATCTTGTGGTATCTGAGCTTGTTCTCGTCGAATTCCTTGCCTACGCCGCAGCCGAAAGCCGTGATCATGTTTTTGATCTCTTCCGAACTCAGGATCTTGTCGAGACGGGCCTTTTCGACGTTCAGGATCTTGCCTCTGAGCGGGAGGACCGCCTGGCGCTTCCTGTCCCTGCCATGCTTGGCGGAGCCGCCTGCGGAGTCGCCCTCGACCAGGAAGATCTCGGAGAGCTTCGGATCCTTCTCGGAGCAGTCTGCCAGCTTTCCGGGGAGGGATGTGCTTCCGAGGAAGTCAGACTTCCTGACGGTTTCTCTGGCCTTTCTCGCGGCTTCCCTGGCGCGGGACGCCTGCAGGCATTTCTCGATTATGATCTTGGCTTCCTTCGGGTGTTCCTCGAGGTAGGCGTTCAGGTTGTCATTGGTCGCCGATTCAACAAAACCTCTGACCTCGCTCGTTCCGAGTTTGATCTTGGTCTGGGACTCGAACTGGGGCCTCTCCAGCTTCACGGAAACTATTCCGGTGAGGCCTTCTCGTACGTCGTCTCCGGAGAGCGCCGCGTCCTTTTCTTTAAGATATTTGTTCTTTCGGGCGTAGTCGTTTATGCAGCGGGTGACAGCGGCCCTGAATCCGGCGAGATGCGTACCGCCCTCGATGGTGTTGATGTTGTTCGCGTAGGAGAGGACCAGCTCGCTGTAGGAGTCGGTGTACTGCATCGCGACTTCCACTTCCATATTGTCCTTTCTGGACACCTCAAAGTGGATCACGTCCGGATGCAGCGGATCCTTGTTCTTGTTCAGATAGCTTACGTACTCCTTCAGGCCGCCTTCATAGTGGAAGACTTCCTTCTTCTTGCGGCCTTCGCGCTCGTCGGCAATGGTGATCTTCAGTCCTTTGTTCAGGAAGGCCATCTCTCTCAGGCGGTGCTGGAGAACGTCGTAATCAAAGACCACTTCCTCGAAGATGTCCGGATCCGGCCAAAAAGTCGATTTGGATCCGGTCCCGCGGGCGTCTCCGACTATCTCGAGGGGGCCTGTGGAGTCTCCCCTGTTGTACTCCTGGCGGTAGAGATGTCCGTTTCTCCTTACCTCGACCACCATCTTCTTGGAAAGCGCGTTCACTACCGACGCGCCTACTCCGTGGAGTCCGCCGGATAC
>JAFWFF010000262.1 GCA_017515765.1 Bacillota bacterium
AGATCGCGAAGGCCAACGGCGTTTCCGTTCTCGGAACCGGCATCAACCCCGGACATATCATGGACTCTCTGGTTCTCATCATGACCGGCTGCATGGTCGACGTCGAAGAGATCACCTCCAGAAGAGTCAACTCCCTCTCTCCCTTTGGTCCTGCCGTTATGGAAGAGCAGGGCATCGGCATCAGCGTCGAAGAGTTCATGGATAGAAAGAAAAACCACACGATGGCAGGACACGTCGGATTCGCTGAGTCCGTCGGCATGATGGCTGCAGGCCTCGGCCTCACCGTCAAGGAGTTCAGCCAGGATATGAATCCGATCGTCACTGATGTTGACAGAAAGAGCCCCTATGGATTCGCCGCTGCCGGAAGCTGCGCCGGTGTCGCCATGACCGCCGAAGCAGTTCTCTCCAACGGAATGAAAGTCCACATGGATCACCCGCAGCAGATCGAACCGGAGCAGGTTGGCGTTACTACCGGTGACTATGTCATCATCAAGGGAACCCCGAGCGTCAATATGCTGAACAGCCCCGAGGTCGAAGGCGGACTCGGAACCATCGCTATGTGCGTAAACATGATCCCGCAGGTCATCAACGCTGATCCCGGTCTCGTGACCATGATCGATCTCCCGCTCCCCAGAGCTCTGATGGGCGACGTAAGAGACAGGATCAAAGAAGACAAGAAGATCGTAAAATAAGATCGGCTCGTCATATGTGAACAAAGTCGGGACGCCCGGAATCGCTGCCGCGTGCGTCCCGGCCCGTCAATAAGGAGGATGTATATGGTTAAAAAAGGAGAATGGGTACGCATCCACAGCATCGTACTCAAGGCAGAGGAGAGAACAGCCAAACTGCCTGAAGATACACAGCACTGCGACCTTGAAATGTGGACTAAGGGCTTCCTGCTTCAGGACGCCGAGATCGGCGATGAAGTAGAGGTCGAGACAGCGGTAGGCCGCATCGCCAAGGGCACTTTGATCGAAGTTCACCCCTACTATACGCATAGCTACGGCACTTTCGTTCCCGAGATCGTTGAGATCGACAGAAAGCTGAACGAGATAATGGACGGAGGTGACAGATAATGGCGCTGGCAAAAGATTATAATTCCGTGATGGCAAGATCCAACGAGATCATGAAGAAGGCTCTCGGAATCGACTATACCGAGTTCGAATCCGGTTCCGTCGCTTTTGATTATGAAGCTCTGATGAAAGCTCCCGGATACACCCTTGAGGAGATCCAGAAGATCCAGGCGGCTCACGGCGTAGGAAATACCCCGCTGCTCGAGCTGAGACAGCTGTCCGAGCTCTCCAGAAAATACGCCAAGCCCGGCTATGGCGCCCGCATCTTCACCAAGGATGAAGCGGCGAACGCGTCCGGAAGCTTCAAGGCCCGCCGCGCTTCTGTCGCTGTGGAGCACGCCAAGAGGCTCGGATACAAGGGCGTAATGGCGGCCACTTCCGGAAACTACGGCGCCGCCGTCGCTTCCCAGGCAGCCATGCACGGCCTCAAGTGCATAATCCTTCAGGAGTGCTATGACTCTCATGGCGTAGGTCAGCCCGAGATCATCGAAAAGGCCAGAAAATGCGAAGCCTTCGGTGCAGAAGTCATCCAGCTGACCGTAGGACCCGAGCTCTTCTATACATTCCTTTTGGTGCTTGAGGAGACCGGATACTTCAACGCCTCTCTCTATTCTCCCTTCGGCATCGCCGGAACGGAGACTCTGGGATATGAGATCGCGATGCAGTGCCGCGAGAAGGTCGGAAAAGACCCCGAAGTCGTGGTCAGCACCAACGCCGGCGGCGGGATCCTGACAGGAACCGCGAGAGGCCTTCTGAAGGCCGGAGCCGTTGACACGAAGAACATTGCCGCTTCCATCGACCTCTCCGGACTCTCCATGGCTTCCGACGCTCAGTTCAACAAGAAGTCCTGCACCACGGGACACACCGGATTCGGCGTGCCTTATGCCACTGATCCGGATCACTCCGACGTACCGAGGAGCGCAGCGAGACCTCTTCGCTATATGGATCGTTATGTGACCGTAACACAGGGTGACGTTATGTATACGACTGAGATGCTCGCTCACCTCGAAGGCATCGAGAGAGGCCCGGCCGGCAACACCGCTCTTGCCGCAGCCTTTGCTCTTGCTCAGGAACTCCCCGAGGACGCGGTCATCGTCGCGAGCGAGACCGAGTACACCGGAGCAGGCAAGCACATCCAGCCGCAGCTGGCTTTCGCCAGAGAGAACGGCATCGACATCAGATTCGGCGACCCCGACACCGAGGACAAGCCCGGCGTGAACCTGATCCTGCCCAGGGATCCGAGCTGCCTCAGAGTCAAAGAAGCCGATCTCAGACATTTCAAGCAGTCCAGGATCAGAAAGGCCATGCAGAAGTCCGGAGTGGCTACACCGAACGACGCAGACCTTAAGTTCCTTGCCGAAGAAGTAAAGGCGGACGTCGCTTTCGTCAGGGAGACTCTCGGCCTGTAAGGGCTTACGCACAGTGAACAAAAGCGGGACCCGGGCTTCCGCCCGGTCCCGCCGCTTACTCAAGACCGGGCGACCGGAAAC
>JAFWFF010000263.1 GCA_017515765.1 Bacillota bacterium
CGTCTCCCGAGCCCCCGACCACCATCTCGAGGCTCTCGAGCATGGCCTTCATCTCTTCCCTGGAGAGTGAGGTGCCGAGGACTTTGTTGATGCGGCTGACCCTTGCGGTCACTGTCTTGGCCTTCTCAGGCTCTTTGTAAACGTCGACCGATCCGGTGAGCGCCCTGCCGCATCCGCACATCTCAACGAGCTTGCAGACTCTGTCGGCAGCCGCCTCGCAGAGGTTCGGGTCGATGCCCTTCTCGAAGCGTCCGGAAGCCTCGGTCCTGAGGCCGAGCTTCTTGGATGTGAAGCGCACAGAGGATCCGAGGAACGTCGCGGATTCGATGACTACAGTCTCAGTATCCGCCTCGATCTCGGAGTTCAGGCCGCCCATGATGCCTGCGACCGCGACGGGCTTCTCGCCGTCGTTGATCATGAGCATCGTGGAGTCGAGCGTCCTCTCGGTCCCGTCAAGGGTGAAGAACTTCTCTCCGTCCTTCGCGGTATCGACTATGATCTTGTTCCCAGCCAGGCTTCTGATGTCGAAAGCGTGGAGCGGCTGGCCGTATTCCAGCATGACGAAATTGGTGATGTCGACTATATTGTTGATCGGCCTCATACCTGCCGCCATGAGCCTCTTCTGGAGCCACCAGGGCGACTGGGCGATCCTGACGTCTTTGATCACGCGGGCGGTGTATCTCTTGCAGAGATCCGACCTGACCTCGACGGAGATATAGTCCTCCGACTTCTCGGGCAGGGTCTCGCACTCCGTCTCAGGATAGATCATCTTTCCGCCGAAGGTCGCGGCAGCCTCTCTCGCCATTCCGAGCATGGACAGGCAGTCAGGCCTGTTCGGAGTGATCTCGAAATCGACGACGCTGTCTTCCAGATCCATCGCGTCCGTGATCTCGGTGCCGAGCTCCTCGGTCCAGTCTCCCTCGAGGAGCCAGATCCCGTCCTTGGAGACGAGCGGGGCGACCTTGTCGGAGAGTCCGAGTTCCTGCGGCCCGCACATCATTCCGTCAGACCTTACGCCTCTGAGTTCTCCGGCTTTGATCGTGACGCCGCCCTCTGTCTTCGGCTGTCCGTGGAGGGGTCCGGGGACATGAGCTCCGTCGACGGCTACGGGAACAAAGTCGCCGACCGAGATATTGTCGGCTCCCGTGACGACCTGGAGCTTTTCATATCCGAGATCCACCTGACATACCACGAGTTTGTCAGCGTTGGGATGCTTCTCAATGCTGAGGATCCTGCCGATCTTTACGTTCTCTATGCCCTCGCAGAGCTTCTCAACAGTCTCGATGTTGGAGCCGCTCATTATCATTCTGTCGCAGAATTCCTTTACGGAAGGCATCTCTTCGATATCGAGATAATCTTTTATCCAATTTACCGATACTAACATGATGTCCTCCTATTTGAACTGCTTGATGAATCTCATGTCGTTTTCGTAGAGATTCCTTATATCGTCTATACCGTATTTCAGCATGGCTATTCTTTCGACGCCCATGCCTACCGCGAAACCGGTGTATTTATCCGTGTCGATGCCGCCTGCCTGATGCACGTGCGGGTGAGTCATGCCGCAGCCGAGGATCTCGATCCAGCCGCTGCCCTTGCAGACGTTGCAGCCCTTGCCGCCGCATTTGAAGCAGGATACGTCCATCTCCGCGGAAGGCTCGGTGAACGGGAAGTGGTGAGGCCTGAATTTGGTCCTGGTCTCCGGTCCGAAGAGCTTCTTTGCCATCATGTCCAGCGTTCCCTTAAGGTCGGCCATCGTGATGTCCTCGCCGATCACCATCATCTCGATCTGATGGAAGGTGTGGGAGTGGGTCGCGTCCGGAGTGTCGCATCTGTAGCAGCGTCCGGGGATCACGATCTTGTACGGGACGGGAAGACCCTGCTCCGCGCGGATCTCGGCGGAGGAGGTGTGCGGTCTCAGAACGATGTCCGGCGTTACGTAGAAGGTGTCGGTCATGTCCCTTGCAGGGTGAGTAGGCGGCGAGTTCAGGCCGTCAAAGGTATTGAACACCGTATCGATATCCGGTCCTTCGTAGACCGAATATCCCAGCGAGCTGAATATGTCCGTGATCTCCTCGATCACCTGGGTGATCGGGTGCTTGACACCGTATTCCACGGGGATACCGGGTTCCGTAACGTCGATCCTCTCGGCGCGAAGCCTTCCTTCACGGGCTTTCTGCTTGATCTCCTCGGCCTTCGCCTTCAGAGATTCCTGGATGCGGTCCTTGACCTCGTTCGCGGCGCGGCCGAGCTCTTTCCTCTCTTCGGGAGAAAGCTTGCCCATCGATTTCATCACTTCGGTGATCTCGCCCTTCTTGCCGAGGAACCTGATCCTTACATCTTCCGTATCCTTTTCCGAAGACGCTTTCTCAAGCTCCGTCAAAGCATTCTCCAGCATCTTTCTCAGTTTTTCCTGCATGTCATCTGACCTCTCTGTCTAACTGTCTCATACATCAATATGGCTGCCGCCACAGCGGCGTTTAATGACTCTGTCTTCCCCTCCATGGGGATGCGGACCCTTACGTCCGCCCGCTCCATCAGGCTTTCCGATATGCCTCTGCCTTCGTTCCCGATGATCAGCGCGATCCTGCCCGAAAGGTCCGCCCCTCCGTACAGGTCGGTCCCGAGCGGGTCCCCCGCGGCGATCTTCAGGCCTTCCCTCCGGCAAAGCTCCAGCACCTCTTCCTCGCTGTCGAGGTATACCACAGGGAGCCTCAGCACCGCCCCGGACGCCGCACGCACTACCTTGGGCGAAAACGCGTCCACGGTGCCTTTGACCGCCGCTATCCCGTCAAAGCCCGCGGCTTCCGCGGTCCTCATGACAGTCCCCATGTTGCCGGGGTCCTGGAGCCTGTCCAGGATCAGGAGCCCGTTCCTTACGTTCCCTATTTCCCTGGCGGGGATCCGGAAGACTCCGATCACGTCTTTGCCTGTCTCGGTATCGGTGAGCTGATCGAACAGCGGGCCGGCGAGGCCGAAGGCCCTGATCCCGAGCCTTCCTGCTGACGATATCAGTTCCGTAACTCCCGGCGCCTCCTCTGAGCCCGTCCTGACTATCAGGGCGTCTAAGAAGTCCTCTCCCGCGGCGAAGGCTTCCTTCAGGAGCACTGCGCCTTCCATCAGGAACAGCCCTGTTTCCTCACGGTGTTTCCGGGTCAAAAGGCTCTTCCAGAGCTTGTATTTTTGGTTTCCCTTTGCTGTGATGGATTCCATGTCTCGGTTTCCAATAATCGCGAAGAGCCGGCACCAGGCCGGCTCCAAGAGGCCATACCCTCTCAGTCTCTTTCGCTATTTCTTGAGGAACTGGGGAACGACGAAACCGCTGTCGTCCTTTCCGCCGGAGTTCTTCTGCTCGTCAAACAGATCGCTGAGCGTCACTTCCCTGCCGGTAAGGCCGTCCTCGGTCTTTACCTCCTGGGTGTCTCTCCTGCGGGGAGGAAGCGGTCTGTACGGATCCACAGGCTCATCTGCGGCCTGCTCCGCGTCAAAACCCGTCGCTATGACGGTGATGGAGATCTCGTCCTTCATATTCTCGTTCACGGATGCGCCGAAGATCAGGAGAGCGTCTCTGTCAGCCTTCTCCTCTACCATGGAGGCGACTTCGTTGATCTCCAGCATTCCGAGATCGTATCCGCCTGCAACGTAGAGCAGGATGGCTCTGGCTCCCGAGATGGATGTCTCGAGCAGCGGGCTCTCGGTCGCGGAGATGACCGCGTCGTGAGCTCTCTTCTCGCCGGAACCGTGTCCGACTCCCATGTGGGCGACTCCTCTTCCGGTCATTACGGACTTCACATCCGCGAAGTCGACGTTGATCAGAGCGGTGTCGGAGATGAGGTCCGTGATGCCCTGTACGCCCTGGCGGAGGATGTCGTCCGCCATCTGGAAGGCCTGGATCATCGTGGTCTGTCCGTCGCTGGTCTCAAGAAGCTTGTCGTTCGGCACTACGATCAAAGAGTCCACGAACTTTCTGAGGAAAGTGATGCCGAGCTCAGCCTGTTTCATCCTCTTGCGTCCCTCGAAAGAGAAGGGCTTGGTGACGACAGCCACCGTGAGGATCCCCATATCTTTTGAAAGTTTGGCAATGATCGGAGCCGCTCCGGTTCCCGTGCCGCCGCCCATTCCCGCGGTGATGAAGACCATGTCGGCGCCTTCCATCACTCCGGAGAGCTGGTCGATGGATTCTTCAGCGGATCTCTGTCCGATCTCCGGGTTGCCGCCCGCTCCGAGTCCTCTGGTGAGCTTCTCGCCCAGCTGGATCTTGGTCTCGGCGTTGCACTGGTTCAGCACCTGTCTGTCCGTATTCACAGCGATAAACTGAACGCCCTTCAGGCCGGTCTCGATCATCCTGTTGATCGCGTTGCATCCGCCTCCGCCGACGCCAATGACCTTTATTATCGCGTTGTTTTCTCTTTCGGTTTCAAACTGCAGCATCGCTTGCCTCCTTAATATGCAAAGTTAGGTTTATTATATATGATAACCGCGCGTTTTGCATCAGTTTTTCTCAATTATCTTCTTTTTATTGGGGAGTTTTTTTGACAGGGTCAGTCTGACTCGATGTCGGGGCTGAAAGACATATAGCTCTCACCGCCCATTTTGATGGTGCCCCTTGATATGCCGTCGGCAAAAAGGCTCGCCACGACCTTCTGGAGCTGCCCCTTTTCGATGGCGGACAGTATCTCCTGAGGAGTCCCTTTGACTATGAAATTGTCGTAGATATAAGCTTTGATCACTATCCGGGACACGTCGATCTTGATGAAGTAGATGTCCCCGCTCTCCATGGCTCTCAGCATCTTCAGGACGGTGACGAGGTTCTCCTTCTCCTCGGCTTCGACCTTTTCCCCGAGGTCCATCCTGCTGATCGTGAGGCCCGTAAGAAGAGTGAGTTCCGGAGCCACGTTGGTCTTGCGCAGCATAATCCCCTCGTCGTCGATGACCACGTAGTCTTCCCCGTAGATGAACGCTGCCTGCTGATGCCTCTCCTCAACGGTTATGCTGATCTTGTCGGGCAGTTTCCTCCTGATCTCCACTGACGAGAAATACGGGTCGGCTATGAGGCGTTCCTCAGTCTCCGATATCCCGGAATCAAAAAGTATATTGCGCCCGAGCTCGGACTTGCACATGTTCCTGACTTCATCGTCTGTATAGTAGCTGTTGCCCGTGACCTGTATCTCCTTGATCGCGAAATAATCCGAACGCAGAAAAAGGACCGCCGCGGCGATCACGGCGGCAGCCGCCAGTACCCGCAGTATGTAGTGTTTCTTGCGGTGGCGGCGGCGCTTGCGGTCTACGTCCTTCAGTTCCAGTTCTTCATATCTCTCGTCAAGATTCATCTCGTCTCAAGATCCTTTTTCATCGTCTCGTAAATGATGTCAGCAGCGTCGAGAGGCGCGCAGGCATAGCTCGCCTCGGCCATCTTCCTGAGCTTTGCGGGATCCTCCGCTAGTTCCTCGATCTGCCAGCAGAGCATCGCGGAATCGATGTCTTTCTCCTCGATGAGGATCGCCCCGCCCTTATCGGCTATGGATTTGGCGTTGTAGTACTGATGGTTGTCCATAGCTTCGGGAAGCGGTATCAGTATGGACGGTTTGCCGCAGACTGTAGTCTCGGCAAGGGACAGTGCCCCCGCCCTGCAGATCAGAAGGTCCGCAGCGGTGATGACGTCCATCATGTCCACTATGAAAGGCGAGACCCTGACCTTTTTCTCGTCCCAGAGCCCGGCTTCCTTCAGCCTGGCTTCGCAATCCGCGAAATGCTTCCTTCCGGTGCCCAGGATCGTCGTCCGCCCGGGCTTTCCCGCGGCTCCCGCGATATAATCAAAGCAAAGGTCGTTGATCTTCGGCGATCCGAGGCTTCCGCCAAACGCCGTCAGCACGAAATCGTCCTTCGGTATCCCGAGTTTCTCCCTTGCCGCAGCCTTGGCTTCATCCGTGTGGAGCCCGAAGAATATGCTGCGCACGGGGTTTCCGGAGTATACCGTCTTGCCCGGGTCGGCAAAATGTTCCGCAGCGCTCTCAAAGCCCAGAAAAACGCGTTCCGCGTATCTGGAGAGCAGCTTGTTGGTCATGCCCGGGATCGCGTTCTGCTCCTGGAGATAGCTTTTGATCTTCGCGAGATGCGACGCGACGAGCATCGGCGGGCAGACGAATCCGCCTGTCCCGATAACGACGTCGGGTTTGAATCTCTTCATGAGCCAGAGCGATTTGACTATACCCGCTGCGGTCATCCCGGCAGTCAGGAACAGGCCGATGAAGTTCATCAGCGGTCCCTCCGCCCTGTCGACCCACCTGCAGGGGACGATCCGGATCCTGTATCCCGCCTGGGGGACTACCCGGCATTCTATCACGTCCTTGTAAGGACTGCCCAGAAACAGGAATTCGCTTCCGGGTTCTCTTTCTTTGATCTTGTCGGCTATAGCGAGAGCCGGGTACAGATGTCCGCCGGTCCCTCCGCCTGCAATCATTACGCGCATGCCAGATACCTCGTCATTCCTCGTTCTCTTCCACGTCCTCTTCGGGCTCGGGCCTCGTATGCCTCGATACGTTGAGAACGATGCCCATGAGCGCCGTGCATATCCAGAGAGCGTTCCTCCCGTAGCTGATGAACGGGAGAGCTATGCCTGTAGGAGGCGCGGAAGAAGTCACTACCGCTATGTTCAGAACCACCTGCGCGCCAATCATGACGCCTGCGCCCCCCGCGAGGAGCGCGCCGAAATCGTCCTCCGCTTCTATTGCGACGCGGAAGATCCTCCACAGGAGCAGCATGAACACTGCCAGCATAAGCGCTATCCCGAGGAAGCCCAGTTCCTCTCCTATGATCGCTATTATGAAGTCGTTCTGCGGCTCGGGGAGATAGAGGTTCTTCTGCACGCTCATGCCGAGCCCCTTCCCGAACAGCCCGCCGGTCGCTATCGCGTAGAGCGACTGGACCACCTGGAATCCTATGCCCAGCTCGTATTTGAACGGATCGAACCAGCACATTATACGGTCGTGCTGATAGCTTTTGTCAATGAATATCAGATACGCGAGCCCGGCCGCAATGACCAGGAGCACGATCAAAAGATAACGCTTCTGCATCCCCGCGAAGAACGCGATGCCCAGGCCGATTATCATTACTGTTATCGCTGTCGAAAGGTTCGGCTGCTTATAGATCAGGAAGACCACCGCGAGCGTGTAAACACCAAACGGGAGCAGTCCCATGAACTTCTTCGCGCGGGTCCGGTCTTTGCTGAAATACCAGGCTCCGAAGATTATCAGGACCACCTTGGCTATCTCGCCCGGCATGATCATGAATCCCATGTACACCGCCCTGGTCGCTCCGCCTTCGCTCCTTCCGAGGGGAGTGAAGATCAGGCAGAGCAGTATGAATCCCAGAATGGTGATTGGGATCGCGAGCTTGCTGAACATGTGGTAATTGATCCTCGACAGTATGAGCATCATTATGATGCCCGTAGCAGCGGATATCGCCTGGTTGATGAAGAACGTGTAGGGCGAGCCGGTGTCGCTGATGGAATCATAGTAACTGGCGCTGAAGACCATGACCACTCCGAACACGGTAAGGACGGCGACCAGGATCACCATCAGATGATCCACGGTCCCCGGCTTTCTCTTCAGTATACCGTCGTATTTTCTTTCGTAATCCGCCCTCGTCCGGACGGTCCTTCCGGTCACAGTCTGTGTTTCTCTGGCCATCTTCTACTTCTCCAGAGCCTCCACGCACTCCTTGAAATGTCTGCCTCTCTGCTCGAAATTGTTATACATGTCCCAGCTGGCGCACGCGGGAGAGAGCAGCACCGTGTCCCCCTCTTCGGCTATGGACGCGGCTGTCCTCACGCAGTCCGGGATGTCCTTGCACTCCATGTAATCGGTGAACCCGCACCTGTCTGCCGCCTCTTTTATGAAGCCCCTGTCCCTTCCGAGAAGGAGGAGCTTCTTGATCTTGCCGTTGAAGGCTTTGATCAGGTCGTCGAACACCTGGCCCTTCGCGTCGCCTCCCGCTATGAGGATCACGTTTCCGTCAAAAGCTTTGATCGCGGTTATTGTGGCGTCCGTATTGGTGCCCTTGGAATCGTTGTAGTATCTGACTCCGTCTATAGTGCCGCAGTACTCGATGCGGTGTTCCACGCCGTTGAATTCGCGGATGGCTTCTCTGATCACGTCCGGGGAGATGCCTGCGTAGTAGCAGATCAGTGCGGCGGCGAGAACATTCTCTACGTTGTGGTCGCCGATTATGCGGATGTCGCTCTTCTCGCAGAGCTCGATGTCTTTGCCGCCGTCCCTGACTATGAGCCGGCCGTCCTTCAGCATTCCGCCGCGGTCGAGTTCCTCGCGGATGCTGAACGGGATGATCCTGCACTTCGCGTCCTTCGAAATGGCGTAGCATACCTTGTCGTCATAGTTCACTATGAGATAGCCGTCTTCGCGCTGGTTGGCATAATCTTTGCCTTGGCCGCGCCGTAAGCCTCCATCGTGTGATGGCGGTTAAGATGGTCCGGAGTGAGGTTCAGTATGGCAGAGACCGCGGGCTTGAAATACCTGGTGGTCTCGAGCTGGAAGCTGCTGGTCTCGGTGACGAGCCATGTGTCCTCGTCCGAGGACGCGGCAGCGGATATCGCCGCGACTCCGATGTTTCCGACCACGTTGGTCTTTCTGCCGGACGCCTTGAAGATCTCGCCCGTCAGTGTAGTCGTGGTCGTCTTGCCGTTCGTCCCGGTGATGGCGATGAAGGTTCCTTTGCTTATGCGGAAGGCTATCTCGAGCTCCCCGGTTATCTCGACTCCCTTGTCCCGGCCTTCCTGGACAAAGGGCAGCTCGGGGCTCACTCCGGGCGAGAGTATCATCATGTCGAATTCGCCCATGTCTCCAGGCAGCCTGTCAAAATAGCACGTCACGCCCTTCTCCCTGAGATAGTAGAGAAAGTTGGCGTCGAATTCATTTTCCTTGCGGGAGTCCTGCACGCTTACGACAGCCCCCATGTCCAGCATCGCCTGGACGGTCGCAGTGCCTGATTTCCCAAGCCCCACGATAAGTATTTTCTTTCCCTTGAGATTGTTAAGATTACCGCTCATGCGATCCACCTCCCAGTCACTTGGATCCGCCTTTTGCTCAGCGTCTTCAGATCAGATAGATAAGATAAGCCAGGATGCTGCAGACGAGCGCGACGCCCCAGAACATCAGCACCACCTTCTGCTCGGGCATTCCGCCCAGCTCGAAGTGATGGTGTATCGGCGCCATCCTGAAAACGCGTTTGCCCGTCGACTTGAACGACACCACCTGGATTATCACGGAAAGAGATTCCATCACATAGATGAATCCCGCTATGACCAATAAGAATTCCATCTTCATGAGTATCGCCGCCGACGCCAGCGCTCCTCCGAGCGCCATGGAGCCGGTGTCTCCCATGAACAGTTTCGCGGGGTTCCTGTTGAACATCAGGAAGCCCAGGCAGACGCCCGCGAGTACCGCGCAGAACAGCATTTCGGAGCCTTTGCCGACCGAAAGGCCTATGAACGCAAAGCAGGTCGAGACTATCGCCGTAACGCCGCTGCAGAGCCCGTCCAGGCCGTCTGAGAGGTTCACGCTGTTCGCCATCGCGACCATGACGAAGGTCACGAACGGCACGTAGAGGATGCCGAAATCCACATACTGGCCGTAGAACGGAATGAAGACTTTCGTCCCGTAGCCGTCCTTCAGCATGATGAACACTCCGAGGAGTACGCCGAAGAATATCTGCAGAGCCAGTTTCTGCCACGCTCTCAGGCCCAGGTTATGCTTCGCGGTGACCTTGATGTAGTCGTCCAGGAAGCCTATACCGCCGAAGAGCAGGGTCATGACTATCATCACCCAGGTCTGGCCGGTCATTCCGCGGAATACGATCGAAACGATCACCGTCACGATGAGGAGCGCGGCTATCATGGACAGTCCGCCCATGGTCGGAGTGCCGGATTTCTTCTTGTGGGATTCCGGTCCCTCTTCCCTGATATACTGTTTGAACTGGTTCTTCTTAAGAAGCGGTATCTCCCGCCATGTGAAGAGCGCGGAGACCGCGAATCCGAGGACCAGCGCCGTTATCAACTGAGTTACGCCCATAATCCATTCCCCTTATCGATCAAAGCTTTCACCGCCTCTTCCAGGGCAAACGACCTGGAAGCCTTGAAAAGCACCGTATCTCCCGGCCTGAGCAGTTCTGCCGCTCTCCGGATGAGTTCATCTTTCGAAACGAGTTTCATCACTTCCGGGCCGCCCGCAGTTCTTGCTTCGAGCGCGCCGTCCGCGATGTCCCCGCCTTTTTCGCCGATCGTTATCAAAAGGTCCACCGGCATTCCGGCAGCTTCGCGTCCGACCTTCCTGTGTTCTTCCCTGCTTCCGGATCCCAGCTCGTTCATCCCCGCGAGCACCGCGATCCTGCGCGCGCCTTCCGAATTGGAAAGGGTCCTGAGCGCGGAGATCATCGAATCCGGGGCCGCGTTGTAGGAATCGTCTATCAGGGTCATACCGCCGGCACTTACGATCTTCAGCCTGCCTCCCGTGAGCTCTGCCTGCTCAATGCCGCGTATGGCGTCTGCGAGGCTGAGTCCCGCCGCATGTGCGGCGGCCAGGGCAAGCGAGGCGTTCATCGCGTTGTGGGCCCCGGGCACCGGCAGGTGCACCGGGAAGCCTGCGGCTTCCCGGGCGGCTCCGCCGCCGGGGCCTTCGCCCGGTGCGAGCAGCCTGAAGTCCACTCCTTCCATGCCTCTGTCCCTTATGTCCGTTATCCGGTAGACCGTCTCGCCCGGAGCGGGTCCCCCGCTCCCCGGCTCGCCGGTCACGACTTTGATCAGGCGGTACGGGAGTTCCTCTCCATTAAGAGCGCCCAGCATATCGTCGTCGCCGTTCACTATCAGGACATTATCCGGTCCGAATCTCTCCGCCACCTCCATCTTGGCCAGTCGGATGTTCTCCCTGGAGCCCAGGCGTTCGATGTGAGAGATCCCGATATTCGTAATGACCGCCATGTCGGGCTTCGCTATCTCGCAGAGCCTTCTTATCTCTCCGGCGGATTCCATTCCCATCTCGAGCACTGCGGCTTCCATATCCCCCGTAAGCTCCAGGAGAGTGAGCGGAAGTCCCGTGCTGCTGTTGTAATTGGCTTTGTTCTTTCCGGTCCTGAAGCCTGCCGAAAGCGCCGCGTGCAGAAGGTCCCTGGTGGACGTCTTCCCTACGCTCCCGGTGACCGCGATCTTAAGCATCGGGCGTTCTTCCAGATACTTTTCCGCGAGAGTCTGAAGCCCGAGCAGAGTATCATCCACCAGCACGACCGCAGGCCCGTCGGGAAGCTCCCTGACTTCCGGCGCGTCCGGGTCGGACACCATGATCACCGACGCGCCTGCGCTCAGCGCTTTTCCGATGAATCTGTGCCCGTCGGTAACAGTGCCCTTGAGAGCCACGAAAAGATAGCCCTCCCCTACTTTCCTGGAGTCGGTCTCCACTCCGGACGCGGTCCTTCCCGGGTCTCCCAGGATGACTCTTCCTCCGGACTTCTCCGCTATTTCGGCTGCTGTCAGTCTTTCCATATCATTCCCTGTACAAGAACACTTTCTCGTCCTTGGCTATCCTCTGGCCTGCTTTCGGATACTGGTCCACGACCGTAAAGTTCCTTTGCCGGGTCCTGTCCCTCATCGAGCTCGGGCCTGATCTCGTAGCTCAGCCCGTACTCGGAGAGGATATACGCCGCATCCGTAAAGCTGTATCCTGTGACATCGGGCACGTACGCGTACACTCCGCCCGAAGTATCGCCTTCCGAGTAATGGGGCTCGAAGCCCATATACGGAAGCGCTTTCTCGAGGAAGCTGCGCACTATGCGCGCCGAGGTGGACCCACCGAAAATGGATGTTTTTGGCGAATCGCAGATCACGAGAACCACTATCTGTGGGTCCTCCATAGGCGCCATACCGATGAATGATGCATCTGTGCTTTCTATATAGCCGCCGCTCGAGACCTTGTTCGCGGTGCCGCTCTTGCCGCCGATCCTGTATCCGGGGATCTTGGCAAGGCTTCCGCCGTAGAGCTCGATCTGGGCTTCCATGATATCGCGCATCTCTGCAGCGGTCTCTTCGGATATCGCTTTCCTGACCTCTTCAGGCTCGTAGGTCACCACCATCTCGCCGTCATCATCGATCAGCCCCTTTACCATATGTGGCTTCATGAGGTTGCCGCCGTTGCCTATGCATGACACTGCGGTGATGAGCTGGATCGGCGAGATCGCTATGCCCTGGCCGAACCCCATGGTGGCCAGTTCCACGCTCGCTATGTCGTCTTTGTCGTAGATTATCGGCCAGGTCTCCGCCGGATAGTCTATCCCTGTCGGCTCCATCAGCCCGAAAAGCTCAAGATACTTGTAATAGC
>JAFWFF010000028.1 GCA_017515765.1 Bacillota bacterium
ACGCCCACGAAAACGAAGCCGTAGCCGTAGAGGTTCTCTATGTAGGAAAGGATCCCCATATCCGTCTTGGTTATCAGGCGCGAGAGGAAGACCGACCCGAAGAAGCTGACGAATTTGGTCGCGAAATTGCCCGCGAGGATGTGGACAGCGCCCTTCTTCGTGAGGGACTTTATGTACTCCTTTCCCGTGGAGAGCAGCTTATTCAGTTTTCCCTTTGTCCCTGTAGTATTTTCCAAAATAATCTTTTCCTCTGCCGAGCTTCTTCTCGTTCACTCCGAAGAGAGCGATGCCGCTCACCTTCCTGCCTGCGTTCCCGAGGAGCTCCAGAGCGTTTATAAGTTCTATGTCGGTCAGTTTTTCATCCTCGATCAAAAGCATCGCGGGGTCTTTTCCGAAAGCCGCGTCAGGCTTGTCCGATACGGCTTCGGTGATCTCCACCTCGGCTCCGGAAAGGGCTGAAAGCTTCTTCGCAAGGTCTTCCGCGTCCACGCCGGCTCCCGGCGCTTTGACCGGTATGAGGCTGAGCTTTCCGGATCCCGCTGCTGCTTCACCTATCATCTTTCCGAGGAATTCGATACCGCTTCCGGTGCGTCCCACCGCTGCGGTGACAGGCATCCCTGCGGCCGCTTCCACGTCAGACACGGTCACGAGCTTCCTGCTCATCACCCTTGCAAGCATGATCAGGACCGCGGCTATGAAGCCTACGCTCACGGTGAGCACCATCGCGTTCTTCGCGAGGTGGAAGACTCCCGTCTTCTCAGCCTGGTATTCGTCCCAGGCCTGGATATGCGCGTTTTTGACAGGCGCGAATCCCGGCTCCCCGTCGCTCGTATAGATATCCACCTTGACCTGCTGCGGCGCGGAGACGAAGGAATACGTCCAGTTGCGCGCGTCCGCCTCCTCAGCCATGATCGGGATGTTTATGTACTTGGCTCCGTCCATGAACCTCTTGGCGGTCTCCTCATCCTTGGTGTAGATCGTGAGCCTGATCATTCCCTTGGCTTCGGAGTTGTAGGTCATGGACTTTCTGAGCTCGTCCACCTCTATGTCGAAATTCTCGTACTGTATCAGCTTCTCCAGATTCTCGTCGCTGAATGCCACCGCAGCGCAGTTCAGGATCGAATTGCTGTCAAAATCCGAATCGACTTTGATGCTCGCGGAATATGAATAGCAGGGCGCTTCGCTCTTCGCCTTCTGCCCGGACAGGAAGCCCGGGACAAAGGACGCGAGGAACGCGAGGATCATCACCAGGATCAGGATCGGCAGCCTCTTTATGACCGCTTTGAACAGATCTGAGAGGTATACCGTTTTAACGTAGTTGTAGGGCGATTTTCCCTTCATTTCCATTCTCCTTTGCGACTGGGCAGCTGTAGAACAGCACTATCAGCATCAATACCGTGAACGGCCCGAAGATCAGAGAATCTATCAGCATGCCGTCGTTCAGCGTATATATCGGATACGCGCACATCGTCAGGGCGAATACGAAGGACGTCCTCCCCGCAAGCCTGTCGATGCATCTAAGTATAAGTACGAAGAGCACCATCACCAGGATCAGGCCGAAGATGCCGAACCTGTAGTACCCCTCCGCCAGGAAGCCGGTATTGGCGTTCATGGCGTCGTTGTTGAAGAAATACGTGCTTATCTCGTGGCCGAGCCCCCTCTCGTAGGGTATGCTCTGGCCGAAAGCCTTCCCCCAGAGAGTCCCTCCGAAGCCGAGCAGCGGGTGGTCCTGGAAGAACCTGTAGTACTCGAATTTCAGGAATGCCGGGATCATCAGGGTCCTTCTGACAAAAAGGCTGTAGATGAAGTTGTATCTGAAGGCCCCTATGGCCGAAAGCCCGCTCATCCCCAGCGTATAAGCCAGATAGAAGATGTAATTGGCGTTTTTAAGCTGCATGAACAGATATACCGCCAGGGTCATCGGGAGCGAGAACAGCACTGTCTTGGACCCCTCGTACATGAAGATCAATATCCCCGCGGCGAGCAGCAGCACCGTACCCGTCGTGTTCTTCCTGGTCAGCGTCACCGCGAGAAGGAAGGGAATGATGGTGGCCTCCGTCCATCTGAGGATGTAGCCGAAGTATTTACTCGTGCCGTAATCGTTCGAGAACCTGAGCTGGTAGACGTTCTTCAGGTTGAGGGCCGTTAGCGTCGGGAGGCCTGCCTTGTAGAGGAATACGGCTATCACCGTCCCCAGCAGAAGGACTCCGGCAGCGACCGCCAGATGGCTGACCTGAGGGATCATCTCGACTCTCTCCCCGGACCTTTTCCTGTCCATGCCGCAGACCGCAGCTCCCGCGACGGTGAGCAAAGCGACCGGGATATAGAACCCGCTGTCAAAGCTGCAGCAGGCGTATACCACCGAAAGCGGTATGAAGGTCATGTAGAAGAAGAGGTTGAAGAGGAACACCGAAGGCTTGCGCGCGAAGTTGTCGGTCATGACGTACGCCGCCGCTATGAACAGCAGGGCGGCGGCGGCTTTGACCGGGCTGAAGTCGCCGAAGAAGAAGTCCCTCCTGTCGGCCAGCGCTCTCATATACGACAAAGCCAGGGCCGCGTAGTAGAACACGGTCAGCGCGAACAGCAGGATCCATTTGCCCCTGTTGTTCTTCAGGTCGTATGAAATGTGGCCGAACAGCTGCTTCGTCATCCCAAACCTCAAAACGCGGCTCTCAGGGTCTTTCCTATTTGTCGAACTCTCCCGCCATGTCGGTGCTCGCGAACTCCGTAAGCGGGAACTTCACGGGCTGGCCGGTCTTCTGGCTCTTATATATGGAGAGGACCACCTCCAGGGCGTTCCTTCCGGCGACTGCGTCCACGTAAGGCTTCCTGTCGTTCTTTATGGCGTCGATCACGTCCGCGAAGAGGCTCGTGTGGCCGTTTCCGTAAACGTTGCTCGTCTGCTCCTCAAGGCCTTTGTTCTTCTGGTCGTCCTCGGTCTCGTCGGCGAAATCCCATACGTCTATGTTGTTGGTGGACTTTCCGCCGATCTTGACGGTGCCGTTCTCTCCGAAGATGTAAAGGGTTTCCTCCAGATTGCGCGGATAGACGTTGGTGGTGCCTTCGATCGTTCCGATCGCGCCGTTCTTGAATTTGATCACGGCCATGCCGACGTCCTCAGCCTCGAGATAGTCGTGGAACTGCTGGCGGGTCGCTCCGTAGATCTCCTCGATCTCGTCGCCCATCATCCACCTGAGGAGGTCGATGCCGTGGATGCACTGGTTCATGAGCGCTCCGCCGTCCTGTGCCCAGGTGCCGCGCCAGGGAGCCTGGTCGTAGTAACCGTGGTCTCTGTTCCAGCGGACGTGGATCGAGCCGTGAGACAGCCTTCCGAACCTTCCGCTCTCGATGGCCTTCCTGAGCTCCTGGATCGCGACGTTGAACCTGTTCTGGTGGCAGGCGCTGACCTTGACCCCGCGCTGTTCGGCGAGGTCTATGATCTTGTTCGCGTCCTCTATGCTCATCGCCATGGGCTTCTCGATTATGCAGTTGACTCCCTTGTCGATGCAGTACAGGGCGATCTCGGCGTGGTTTCCGCTCTCGGTCGCGATGCTGACGAGCTCGGGCGCCTCTTTCTCTATAAGTTCTTTGTAGTCGGTGTAGCGTTTGATGCTCTCATCCCCCGCAAGCTCATACTTTTCGAGCAAAGCTTCCATCTTTTCGGGGATCACATCGCAGACCGCGCATATCTCAAGCTTGTTGTTCACGGCCGCTTTCATGTGATTTACGGCTATCCTGCCGCATCCGATCAGTGCGTATCTCATCTTTCCCTCCGGTCTTTATAACTACAGGACTTCGATATTTTCTCTTTCCTTGACGTTCGCCATCGCGTTCTTGGCGTCGAATATCGCCTTGGCGCTCCTCTGGACCATCTCGTAGTCCACGTTGGAGTGGTTCGCCGCGATGAATACGAGGTCGTATCTCGCGATCACGTTCTCGTCGATCCCGTCGATGCCCGTATAGACCTTTCCCTTATGCTTGAAGCTCTTGATGTAGGGATCAAAGAAGTCGGTCTTGGCTCCCTCTTCCTTCAGGATCTCTATGACGTCGATCGCCGGGCTCTCGCGGTAGTCGTCGATGTCGGCCTTGTAGGCGACGCCGAGGACCAGGACCTTTGATCCCTTGAGGGATTTCTCTCTGCGGTTCAGGACCTTTCCGGCTCTCTCCACGCAGTACTCAGGCATCTTGTCGTTTATTATCATTGAGGATTCGATCATGGAGGTGTGGAATCCGTATTCTCTCGCCTTCCAGGAGAGATAGTAGGGATCGAGCGGTATGCAGTGCCCGCCGAGTCCGGGGCCCGGATAGAAAGCCTGGAACCCGTAAGGCTTGGTCTTTGCCGCGTCCACGACTTCCCAGAGGCTGATGCCCATCTTGTTGCAGAGCATCGCGAGTTCGTTCACCAGTCCGATGTTGATGTTCCTGTAGGTGTTCTCCAGGATCTTCTCCATTTCTGCGACCGCGGGGCTGGAGACTTCGTAGACGTCTCCCTCGAGGACCGCCCTGTACATCTTCGCGATCACTTCAGTGGCGTCCGCGCCTATCGCGCCGACTACCTTCGGGGTGTTCTTGGTCTTGAACTGCTTGTTGCCCGGGTCGACTCTCTCCGGGGAGAATCCCAGATAGAAGTCCTCACCGCAGACGAGGCCGGAGCCCTGCTCCAGGAGCGGTTTGATCAGTTCTTCGGTGGTGCCCGGATAGGTGGTGGACTCGAGTACTACCATCGTGCCCGGTTTCAGGTGTTTGGAGATCGCGATGGTGGAATCTCTAACATAGCTGATGTCCGGCTGCTGGTGCTCGTCCAGCGGCGTCGGCACGCAGATGGCTATGAAGTCGACGTCCTTGACAAAGGAGAAGTCTGTGGTAGCGGAAAGCCTTCCTTCCTGGACGAGCTTCTTCAGATCGTCGTCGACGACGTCGCCGATATAGTTATGGCCGTCGTTTACGAGCTTGACCTTTTCGTCCTGAACGTCAAAGCCTATCGTTCTGAATCCGGCTTTTGCCTTCTCCACGGCGAGCGGGAGTCCCACATATCCGAGGCCCACGACGCCGACCACGATCTCACGGTTTTCGATTTTCTTAAGCAGAGTTTCTTTCATCACAACCTCCAAGATGAATATATTACGTTTATAACAAGGGTTTGATTCCTATTGATATCATTTCTCCGGGCATATGGCGGCGAGCATCTTGTTCGCCAGATAGCCGACTTCCAGATTCTCCTCGCAGTATCTCCTGCCGCGCTCTCCCATATCACGCTTCTCCTCTTCGGACATCCGGGAGACTTTGCTCACGGCTTCCAGGATGGCTTCGGGGTCTTCTGCCGGGACGGATATCCCTGCCCCGCTGTCCCTTACCCACGTTGAAGGCGCCGATATGGAGCAGATCACCGGGCGTCCGGACATCATGGAGTCCGCCATCTTGTTCATGCACATGCCGAACTTCTCGTAGAGAGGCGACTTCAGCGCTCCGATGTATATCGCGTCGAAGCAGGCGGTAAGAGCGGGTATCTGGGTCTTCGGGACCGGCGGCAGGAAGAGGACGTTGTCCAGTCCCTCCGCGGCTGCCCGCTCCATCAAAGCGGCCTTTTCAACGCCGCTCCCCACCAGCACGAATCCGACCGGCAGGCCCTTTTCTTTGCTCATCGCCGCGGTGTCGAGGAGTATCCCGAGAGCGTTGCTCATCGCGTGCCCGCCGAAGTATCCGAGAATGAACGGATATTTCTCCCGGTGCTCCGCGATCTTCTTCCGGTGCCCTTCCTCAAGCTCCTCCGTATCCTCCCACTCAGACAGGTCTATGCCGAGAGGGATGTGGGTGAATCCTGCCCTGAGGCCGTGCTCGCGCATATAAGGTTCAGAGAACGGCTGCATCCCTATGACGTGGTCCGAATTGCGGTAGGCGCTGTTCTCGGCGGCCTGCATGACCACGACGAAGGGGTTGGTCTTCGACATCCCGCCTATCTCAGTCAAGGTCGACGGCCACATGTCGTGCACCTCGTGCACCAGCACAGGCCTTTTCCGCCCCATATGCACCGCCATGCTCCTCAGCTTCTGGCCGGCAAAGGTGTCTAGCGGATAGGTGGACGAGCAGATGATCACGTCGGGCGAAAGCTCGCGGATGATCCATCCGGAATACTCCCTTATCTTCCTGACGAAGCGCTCCATGGTGAGCGCTCTCGACACTCCGTTCCCCTCATATTTCCCGGTCTTCACCCAGTGATAGGTTATGCCGTCGATCACTTCCTTCTGCCAGTCCCTGGCCACCTCGGGGTTCTTTCTCCTGAGGTGCGAGAAGTCGGCGGCTATGATGTCGACCTTATGGCCGGCTTTGATCCACTCGCGGGCGAAATACCAAGGTCTGAATTCCATGCCCATCTCGGGCGAACCGGCGTAGTGATTGATCAGAAGAATATTCATCCGAGCACTTCCTTGAGCGAGCTTATAACGTATCCGACCTCTTCGTCCGTGAGCTTCGTGTGGAGAGGCAGCGTCACTTCGTTTCTGTACTGGGCAAAGGCGTTCGGGAAGTCTTTGATGTCGAATCCGAGATCCCTGTAGGCCGTCATCATCGGAAGCGGCTTGTAGTGGACGTTGCAGGCCACTCCCTTCTCGCCCATCAGCCTTATGATCCCGTTCCTGCGCTCCTCGTCCGCGCCGGGCACTCTCAGCGGATACAGGTGTCCGGATGAGCATCTGTCATCTCCGTAGTGCTCGAGCGGGATCAGTCCCAGAGGCTTGAACGCGGCGTCGTATCTTCCGATTATCTCGCGGCGCCTCGCCAGGAGGTCCGGATACCTCTCCAGCTGCGCGAGGCCTATAGCCGCCATGATGTCGGCCATATTGCATTTGTACGCGGGATAGACGATGTCGTACTCCCAGGATCCGACCGCGGTCTTGGCCAGCGCGTCCTTGCTCTGTCCGTGGAGCGAGGCGAGCATGAACCATTTGTAAATCTCCTCGTCATCAAGCCCGAGGGCAGGATTCCAGACCACTGCGCCGCCTTCGGCTGTGGTGAGATTCTTCACGGCGTGGAAGCTGAAACAGGTGATGTCGGCGGCAGTTCCGCTCTTCTTCCCGTTCCTGGACGCTCCGAAGCCGTGGGCGGAATCCGCGACTACCGCGACTCTTCCGATCTTCCGCTGAAGGTCGTTCGACGGGCTGAAGAGGTGTTTTTTGTTCTCCACCGCGGCAAAGATCCTGTCGTAGTCGCACATCGCTCCGGCGTAGTCGACCGGGATGACCGCTTTGGTCTTCTCCGTTATCGCTGCCTCAAGGGCGTCATAGTCCATCTCGTATGAAGAACCGTCCGTGTCTATCAGGACTATCTCCGCTCCCACGTGATGGATGACCGACGCAGAGGCGGTGTAGGTGTATGCCGAGGTTATTACCTGGTCCCCGGGGCCTATCCCAAGAAGCCTGAGAGACAGTTCGAGCGAGGCGGTCGCGGAGTTCAGGCAGACCGCCTTCGCGGTGCCCGTGAACGCTGCTATCCTGCGCTCCAGTTCCTTGGTCCTGGGTCCTGTGGTGATCCATCCGGATCTCAGGGCTTCAGCTGCGTAAGCTATCTCCTTCTCGGTGATGTCCGGCGGAGAGAAGCTGATCTTCATCTTTTGCTCCTCCTAATCATTGTCCGTTATGGTATACGTTCCGCAGACCTTTTCGGTCAGCTCTTTTATCTGTCTTCCGTTCTTCTCGGCCTCCGCGATCAGCTCGTCCAGCTGTTTCAGGAAGGCTTCGTCGTCTATTTCCATCGGTTTCCCGACGTAGATCTTGTCGTTCGCGGTCTTGTCCAGGCCCTCTTCGTCCATCAGGACCTCTTCATAGAGTTTCTCGCCCGGGCGCAGCCCGACTATCTCGATCTCTATGTCCTCATGCGGCCTGAAGCCCTTCATCCTGATGAGGTTCTCGGCAAGCTCGTAGATCTTGACCGGCTCGCCCATGTCCAGGACGAATATCTCTCCGCCCTTCGCGTAAAGGCTCGCCTGGAGCACCAGAGACACCGCTTCCGGTATGGTCATGAAGAACCTCCGGATATCCTTATGCGTCACGGTGACCGGGCCGCCCTCCTCTATCTGCTTGAGGAAGAGCGGGATCACGGAGCCGTTGCTTCCGAGGACGTTCCCGAACCTCACTCCCGCGTATCTGGTATGTTCGGACCTCCTGGCGTAGACCTGGACGATCATCTCGCAGATCCTTTTGGTCGCGCCCATGACATTGGTCGGCCTCACAGCCTTGTCAGTGGAGATCAGCACGAAGTTGTCGGCTTTGTATTTGTCCGCGAGCTTCGCCAGGTTCAGGGTGCCGAGGCAGTTGTTCTTTATCGCTTCGTTCGGGGATTTCTCCATCAGCGGGACGTGCTTGTGCGCCGCGGCGTGGTAGACTATGTTCGGCCTGTATTTGCTGAATACCGCCTCCAGCCTGTCGTAGTCCCTGACCGACCCGATCAAAGTCGACACGTTCGCCTCCGGATAGTGCCTAAGGAGCTCCATCTCAATATCGTAGGCGTTGTTCTCATAGATGTCGAAGATTATGAGTTTCTTCGGCTCCTGCCTGACTATCTGCCTGCAGAGCTCCGACCCGATGGAGCCGCCGCCTCCGGTGACCATGACCACCTTGTCTTTGATGAAGTCCGCTATCCCCTCGTCGTCGACCTCGATGGGATCCCTTCCGAGCAGGTCCACATAGCTTACGGGCCTCAGTTCTTTCACTATCGACGAGGAAAGGCTCCTGGTCACGGACGGGAGGATCCTTATCGGAAGCCCCGTACCCTGGCAGATCGAGATGATCTCTTTGATGTCATCCGCGGGCGCGGAAGGCATCGCTATGATGATGTCGGTTATGTCGTATTTCTTTACTGCTCTGGGGATGTCCTCGCGGCCGCCGACGATCGGGACTCCGAGGAGGTATTTGTTCTTCTTGTTCTCGTTGTCGTCAATGGCGCAGACTATCTTGACATGTGTGCCCGGGGCCGCCATCTCTTTTATCAGTATGGACGCCGCGGAGCCTGCCCCGACCACCATCACGTATTTGCTGATCTTCTCGCGGCTGTAGGTGCCCTGGATAGCCTTGAGTATCGTCTTGCCGAAGCGGGCAGCGGTGAACAGTATGGCCATCATCATGAAGTCGAGCGGGTAGTAGCTTCTGGGCATCGGCATCTCGCGGAGGATATGTATCCCCAGTATCAAAGCCTCTATGACCAGAGACGCCTTCAGTACGTCAGCCAGTTCCTTCATGGAGGCGTAGGCCCATACCCTGTTGTAGAGCCTGAACGCGAACATCACCCCGATGGTTATGATGATGTAGAGCGGGATGCACGAGAGTGTCCTGGACAGGTACTCCTGCGGTATCGCGCTTATATCAAAGCGCAGGACAAGCGCGAGCAGCGCGCTGGCGGAACATATGCACGCGTCTATCAAAGCGAGTATGACTTTTCTAACGTCTCTGGTGTTCATTGTCTCTCTTTTCCGTGATCGGGATGCCTTGGCCGGCCTCCGCAGGGCACAGTCTGATATCGTTGAAAAATGCAGGTTTCCGGCGTTTTACGCCGCAGGGTTCGTTGCATTTGCACATACTTACTTATATTATATGTCATAACACTATATATTGCAAGAGCGACATGAGTGCTCGGAAGGTGTCGGATATGTGTAGATTGTTGCATTTTTCAATGATTGTGACGTTTTGATATTGCCTTTACGGTTCCTTTATGATAAAGTTACTATGTATACATATAGTTATGTGTCGGCAGGGAGCCTTACTCGCTCCCGGGAGTTGGATACCGTTGATGAAGAACAAGCGTACCGAAAACAGAATACCGCGGCTGCTGGCTGCCTGCGTCCTCTGCATTCTGATGCTGCTTTCCGCGTGCGTCACCGCGCCGCTCTCCGATACATCGTCTGTCTGGGCTGAGACCACCGGTTTCGTGGATACGGGGAACGGGGTGAACCTTAACGTGCGCTCGGGCCCGAGCACTTCCTACAGCAAACTGTTCGAGCTCTCCAACGGAACTTCCGTCACGGTCCTTGCGACAGAAAACGACGCAGACGGAGGGTCAATACCCTGGTATAAGATCGAGTGCAGCAAAGGCACCGGCTACGTCCGCTCCGACTATATTACTCTCGATACCGGAAGCGGCGAGGAAGATCCGGAATTCGAGGCCTACCTCGAAGAGCAGGGCTTCCCGGAGAGCTACAGGGTGCCGCTCAGAAGGCTCCACGCCGCCTATCCCGAGTGGAAATTCGTCGCGAAGCACACAGGCCTCAACTGGACCAGCGCCCTCGCCAGGGAGACCCGCCCGGGCGTGAGCCTCGTCGAGGACACTGCCGCAGACCCCTGGATACAGTTCGACGCCTACGGCAACATGACATATTACGACAGCGGCTATGTCCAGGCTTCCAAGGCCGCGGTAGCGTTCTACATGGATCCCAGGAACGGCCTGAGTTCCAAGGCTGTCTTCCAGTTCCTCTCGGACAAATTTGACGCGGACACCCAGACCATCGACGGGCTCAGGGGAGTGATCTCCACCTCCTTCCTGAGCAAACCCTTCCCTGACGGAGGCTACGACAGCTACGCGGATCTTTTGATGTACGCCGGCATAACATATAACGTGAACCCTCTGACCCTCGCTTCCAAGATCATCCTCGAACAGGGATGGAGCGGGAGCAGCGATTCCATCTCGGGCACGGTCCCGGGATATGTGGGGCTCTACAACCACTTCAATATCGGAGCCTATGCCGCGAACGGCTATTCCGCGATAGAGAACGGCCTGATCTACGCCAGGAAGAAGGGCTGGACCAGCAGGACCAGGTCTATCCTGGGAGGTTCCTCCTGGTTCGCCGCGGAGTTCGTGAACGTCGGCCAGTATTCCCTCTACTATCAGCGCTGGAACGTCCTGAACGGGCTGTCGAACGTCGGCACCGGCCAGTACATGACCGCGGTCCACGGCTCCTACAGCACCGCCCTTACCAAAGCCAACGGCTATACCGATTCCACCGGCCAGCTGAAAAACGAGCCCCTGACCTTCGAGATCCCGGTCTATCTGGAGATGCCCGCCAACCCCTGTCCTGTACCGGGCACGGCTGAGTTCGACTTCACCCTCGACTGCACGTCCAAGACCATACCCGCAGGCAGCACATACGGTTTCCTCGCGAAGCTCACCGACAAGAGCCTCGGAGCCGTCACCGTAACGTCTTCCGACTCCGACGTCGCGACCGCGTATCTTAAGAACAGAGACGACAGCAGAGGCTTCTACTTCGAGGTCACAGGCCACAAGCAGGGATCCGCTGTGATCACAGTCACCTACGGGGGGATCAGCAGGTCGCTCAGCGTCACCGTATTCGATTACGTGCTTGACTGCACGACCAAGAGCGTTCCCGCGGGCACGCTCTTCGGCTTCCTGTCCAAGCTCACCGATAAATCATACGGCACCCCGACGGTCTATTCCTCCGATCCGGACGTCGCTACGGTCTATCTCGATGACGCGGGAGACAGCCGCGGCTTCTACTTTGAGGGAGAAGCCCTGTCCGCAGGCACAGCTGTGATCACCGTCACCTACGCGGGCATCGCCAAGGCTTTGACCGTAAACGTCACCGAGCCCTCCAAGCCCGACCCCGAGACCCACAGGATCGCAGGCGCCAACCGTTACGAAACCGCGATCAGCGCTGCTGAAACGCTCAAGTCCCTGAAGGGCGCAGAGCTCTTCGACTCGATCATAGTGGCGGACGGAAGGAACTATCCGGACGCCCTCGCGGGAAGCTTCCTGGCGGCTAAGATATCGTCTTCCGGCGCATCCCCCGTCCTTCTTGTCAATCCGGCAACGGAGGCCTATATGGTCGAATACATACAGGCCAATCTGGCTGATGGAGGCACGGTCTACGTTCTCGGAGGCGCAGGCGCCGTCTCGGAGAATTTCACAGCCTTGCTTGAAGAAGCCGGAATGAACTGCTCCAGGCTCGCAGGCCCGAACAGGTATGAGACCAACCTCGCGATACTCGAAGCCGTCGGTTCCGCTTCTTCCGGAAGCTTCGTGATCTGCTCCGGCGCGAGCTTCGCGGACAGCCTGTCAGCCTCTTCGCTCGGGCTTCCGCTCATGCTTGCCGGTAGATCCCTCACCGACGCGCAGCTCGCGTTCCTTTCCTCCCACGCAGGAGGGACCTGCTATATCGTAGGCGGCACCGGAGCCGTTTCCGAATACGTCGAGAGCCAGATCAGAGCCCTCGGGCTTGCGACCGAAAGAGTCGCGGGCAAAGACCGCATGCGCACTTCCCTCGCCGTCGCCGAACGCTTCTTCGGAAGCGCCGAAAAGGCAGTCCTCGCCTACGCGTTCAACTACCCGGACGGCCTCACCGGAAGCGCCGTCGCCTTCCAGCTCGGCGCACCTATACTCCTCACGGACAGCAGCAGCACCTATACCGCAAGGCGCTTTGTCCGCTACAGGACAGCGGTGGTCACCGACGTATACGTTATGGGCGGCTCGGCCCTGATATCTGACGCCGCACTGGAAGCGATCTGCGGCACCAGGTGATCCTGCCCTGCCCGTAAACGACCAAAAAACAAACAAAGCCCCCGCTGCGCGGGGGCTTTTTGATGCCTTTTGATATCTTTCCGTTACGTGATTCAGTTCGCGGATCCCGGCCTTCCGGCAGCTATGCTGCACCATTCGCCGTCCGTCATTACTTCTTCGATCACGAAGCCGGCTTTTGTGACCGCTTCCGCGACCAGGGGTTCCTTGTCGGTCAGAATGCCCGAGGAGATGAACATCCCGCCCGGGACCGTGTGCCTGAAGGCGTCGGCCGAGAACCTTACGACCAGGTCCGCCAGAAGGTTCGCGACCACTATGTCCGCGCTCCTGTCCAGCCCCGCGGCGAGGTCTCCGTATACCGCGCGCGCAGTCCCGGACACGCCGTTCTCCCCGATGTTCTCATTGGCCACATCCACGGCGTCCCTGTCGATATCGACTCCGAGGACTTCCGCAGCCCCGAGTTTCGCCGCGGCGATCGACAGTATCCCCGAGCCCGTACCTATGTCCAGCACGCTGTCTCCGGGCTTTAGATACTTCTCCAGCATCCTTATCGCAAGAGACGTGGTCTCGTGAGTCCCTGTACCGAAAGCCATGCCCGGGTCCATCTTTATCAGGATCTCTCCGGGCTCCGGAACGTATTCCTTCTCCTCCCAGGTCGGGCTCACGACCACGCGGCTCCCGACCTTTGCCGTAGTGTAATACTTCTTCCAGTTGAACTTCCACTCGGAGTCGTCGCGCTCCGCAGTCTCGATGCGGAAACCATCCGCGCCGAGGGCTTCCGCAAGGCTCTTTCCAAGGCGCTCGCAGCATTCCTCTCCGCCTTCTGCCTCAACAAAGACCGTGATAGTGACGTCCGGCCTTTCGCTTCCGTCCAGATACCCTTCCGGCACCTGGGAAAGGTCATACCATTCGGTCTCCCCCAGATCCGCTAGCATCTCCGCGATCTCAGCAGGATCGTCGATCTGCATATCGTATATGCCGTTATTCATCAAAACCGCAGTCGCCGTTTCGACGAGGGCGGCTGCGGTCTTTATCCTGATCTCAGTGTATTTCATCAGTCTATACCGAAAATGTCCTTAAGCTTTGCCGCGAACCCGGATTTCTTCTTGTAGCATTCGCCGTCAAGCGACTTTCCGAGTTCTGAAATGAGTTCCTTCTGTTTGGCGTTCAGCTTGGTCGGGACCTCGAGCTGCACTTCCACGTACATGTCTCCGTTCTTGCCGGTGCGTAGGTTCCTTATGCCTTTGCCCTTAAGCCTGAACACGGTGTTCGGCTGAGTGCCGGCGGGTATCTTGTATGACACCTTTCCCTCGAGGGTCGGCACTATTATCTCGTCGCCCAGAGCCGCCTGTTCAAAGGAGATCGGAAGATCCAGGTAGAGGTCGGCTCCGTTCCTGGTGAATATCTTATGCGGCTTGACGTCGATGACTATGTAGAGATCTCCGTTCGGTCCGCCGTTCGTTCCGGGTTCGCCCTGGCCCCTGATCGGGATCACGGAGCCGGTATCCACTCCGGCCGGGATGTCGACGTTGATCTTGATGGTCTTGCGGATGCTTCCCTGCCCCTTGCAGTCCGGGCACGGAGTATCGATGATATATCCGGTCCCCTTGCAGTCCGGGCACTCCCTGGTGTTCTGGAACTGGCCGAAAGCGGTGCGCTGGACGGTCGTCACGATCCCTGTGCCGTGGTACTTCTGGCACTGTTTCTTCTGAGTGCCTGGAGCCGCTCCGTCGCCGTTGCACTTCTTGCATTTTACGAGCTTATTGACCGGGATCTCTTTGCTCACGCCAAAAGCCGCTTCCTCGAACTCGATCGTGATGTTCCGCTGCAGGTCTCTGCCCTTCTGCGGACCGGTCTTTCTGGAAGCGCCCGAAGTAAAGCCGCCGAAGCCGCCGCCGAACAGGTCGCTGAAGATATCCTCGAAGCCGCCTGTGAAGCCGCCGCCCGTGCCGAAACCTCCGAAGCCGCCGAACCCGCTTCCGCCCGCGCCGCCGAAGCCTGCGCTCGGATCCACTCCCGCGAATCCGAAACGGTCGTATTTATCCTTCTTGTCGGGATCGGAAAGAATGCTGTAGGCCTCGTTCACTTCCTTGAACTTCTCCTCAGCGTCCTTGTCTCCCGGGTTCTTGTCCGGATGGTATTTCAGGGCCATCTTTCGGAAGGCCTTTTTTACTTCTTCCTGGCTCGCGCCTTTCTGCAGGCCCAGGACCTCGTAATAATCTCTTTTCTCTGCCATTTCATCTATACGCCCGAAGACAGATGGGAGATCCGGCCCCGGCTCCCACCTGCCTTCGTTCTATTGCGCTTTCTTTAAACTGTTTTAATGATTATTTGTCTTCGTCGACCACGGTATAGTCAGCGTCTACCACGTTGTCGTTCGCGCCCTGTCCGGAGTTCTGCTGGGTATATCCGCCCATGTTCTGATCGGTATAACCGCCGGCGTATCCGCCTGCTCCGGCGTCGGAGGTGTAGCCGCCCATGTTCGGGTCAGCGCCTGCCTGGGCTCCTGCCTGCTGATACATCCTGGTGTAGACTTCGTTGGACTTGTTGGTCAGTTCCTCCATCTTCGCCTTGATGTCGCCCGGATTATTGGCTTCCAGAGCGCTTCTCAGGGCTTCCTTGGCCTGGGTCAGGGTATCGACGTCAGCCTGGGAGATCTTGCCCTCTACGTCCTTCAGAGTCCTCTCTGTCTGATAGATCATGGTCTCGGCCTGGTTCCTGGTCTCGATCGCTTCCTTCTTGGCCTTGTCCTCAGCAGCGTAGGCTTCGGCTTCCTTGACCTTCCTGTTGATCTCCTCGTCGGTGAGCTTGGTGGAGGAAGTGATGGTGATCTTCTGCTCCTTGCCGGTTCCGAGGTCCTTGGCGCTTACGTTTACGATGCCGTTCGCGTCGATATCAAAGGTGACCTCGATCTGCGGGATGCCGCGGGGAGCCGGAGCGATGCCGGAGAGCTGGAATTTGCCGAGGGTGATGTTGTCGGCGGCCATCTCTCTTTCGCCCTGCATTACGTGGATGTCCACAGCAGTCTGGTTGTCGACCGCGGTCGAGAAGATCTGACTCTTCTTGGTCGGGATCGTGGTATTTCTCTCGATGAGCTTGGTGGCTACGC
>JAFWFF010000264.1 GCA_017515765.1 Bacillota bacterium
CGCGGCCCGCAGAAAGAAGAGGCGCAGACGTTCGGGGACCGGCGGCGAGCGCATACGGAGTTTCCGGGAGCTCTCCGCAGGGGACGTCGTGGTGCACGAGTCCCACGGGATGAGCATATACCGCGGGATAGAAAAGGTCGAAGTCGACCACGTCATAAAGGACTTCGTGAAGATCGAGTACGCCGGAGGCAGCAATCTGTACGTCCTGGCGACTTCGCTCGACGCTCTCCAGAAATACACCGGATCCGACGGCAGGCGGCCGAAGATCAACAAGCTCGGAGGCAACGCCTGGAACCGCACCCGCTCAAGGGTGAGGGCGGCCGTCAAAGATATCGCGGAGGATCTCGTCAGGCTGTATGCCGCGAGGCAGGGACAGAGCGGGTACGTCTACGGACCGGATACCGTCTGGCAGCGCGAATTCGAGGAGCTCTTTCCCTTTGAGGAGACGGACGACCAGCTCGCGGCCATCGAGGACACCAAACGCGACATGGAGAGCGATAAGATAATGGACCGCCTCATCTGCGGCGACGTGGGCTTCGGAAAGACCGAGATAGCGATACGCGCCGCCTTCAAGGCCGTACAGGAGAACAAGCAGGTCATACTGTTGTGTCCGACTACCATCCTCGCGCAGCAGCACTACAACACCTTTGTACAGCGGATGAAGGATTTCCCCGTGCGGATCGACCTCCTCAGCAGGTTCCGCACCCAGATGCAGCAGAAGAAGACTACGGAGGATCTGCGGAAGGGCTTCGTGGATATTCTTATCGGTACCCACCGCGTCCTGTCTTCCGACGTGCGCTGCAAGGATCTCGGACTCCTTATCGTGGACGAGGAGCAGCGCTTCGGAGTCACACACAAGGAGAAGATAAAGCAGATTAAAGAGACAGTCGACGTGCTCACCCTGACGGCGACGCCAATCCCCAGGACCCTTCACATGAGCCTCATAGGAGTAAGGGACATGAGCGTGCTCGAGGAGCCTCCGCTCGACAGGATGCCCATCCAGACATACGTTATGGAGTACGACGAGGAGATTGTGCGGGAGGCTGTGTCCCGCGAGATGGCGAGGGACGGGCAGGTATATCTCGTTTATAACAGGGTCAGCACCATACCTGAGATGGCGAGGCGCGTGGCGGAGATGGTGCCGGAGGCGAGGGTGGCCTACGCCCACGGCCAGATGAACGAGCGTGAGCTGGAGAAGATAATGGTCGACTTCGTCGCGGGCGACATCGACGTTCTCGTTTCCACCACCATAATCGAGACCGGCATGGATATCTCGAACGTCAACACCCTGATCATCTGTGACGCGGACAGACTGGGCCTGGCGCAGCTGTACCAGCTCCGCGGCCGCGTCGGCAGATCCAACCGCAGCGCGTACGCCTTCCTGATGTACCGCCGCGACAGGATACTCAGGGAAGAAGCGGAAAAAAGGCTCCACGCCATCAGGGAGTTCTCCGGCCTGGGCAGCGGCGTCAGGATAGCTATGCGCGATCTTGAGATCCGCGGGGCCGGCAACCTGCTCGGCGCGGAACAGCACGGCCACATGGAGGCGGTGGGATACGACCTGTACTGCAAGATGCTGAGTGAGGCCATACGAGAGAGAAAGGGCGGGAAAGCACGTCCGGAACTCGAGACGACGATAGATCTCAGCATCAGCGCGTATCTGCCCTCCGAGTACATTCCCGACGAGATGCAGAAACTCGACATGTACAAGCGCATCGCCGGTATCGAGACGAAGGACGAGGCGGACGATATTCTGGATGAGCTCACCGACCGCTACGGCGATCCGCCGCACTGCGTCCTGTATCTGGTCAGGATCGCCCTTCTTAAGGCGCGCTTCCGCTCA
>JAFWFF010000029.1 GCA_017515765.1 Bacillota bacterium
TACTGGCTGAACGAGTTTGAGGAAGGCGTCAGCAAAGAGTACTGCGACAAGTTCTTCGGCGAACTCAGGGAGAAGCTCGTGCCTTTGATCAAAAAGATCGGAGAGGCGGAGCAGGTGGATGACTCCTGCATCAAAGGGCACTTCCCCGAGTACAAACAGGAGGAGTTCGCTCTCTATCTCATGAAGCTGATCGGGCTGGATATGGAGCACGTGGGTCTCTCCACCACCGAGCATCCCTTCACGACGAGCCTCGGTTCGCATTTTGACGAGCGCATAACGACCAATTACAAGCTGGATAACGTTTCCAGCTCCATGTTCAGCGTGGTCCACGAAGGCGGACACGCCCTCTACGATACGGGCTCCGCTGACGATCTCGCATATACCGTGCTGGACGGCGGCGTATCCATGGGCATCCACGAGAGCCAGAGCCGGTTCTACGAGAACCTGATCGGAAGGAGCAGACCCTTCATCGAATGCATCTTCCCGAAACTGGTGGAGCTGTTCCCGGAGAACTTCAGCGGCTGCACGCCTGAAGACGTCTACAGGGCCGTGAACAAAGTCGAGCCGTCCCTCATCAGGACCGAAGCGGACGAGGTGACATACTGCCTCCACGTGATGATAAGATACGAGCTGGAGAAGCGGGTCGTGGGAGGCGAGCTGGAGGTCAAGGACCTTCCCGGCGAGTGGAACAGACTGTATAAAGAATATCTGGGCATCGACGTTCCGGACGATAAACACGGCGTGCTTCAGGACAGCCACTGGTCCTTTGCGGCTATAGGCTACTTCCCGTCATACGCGCTGGGAAGCGCTTACGGCGCCCAGTTCATGAGGAAGATGCGTGAGACCGTTGACGTGGACGGCTGCATAGCCAGAGGCGACTTCGGACCCGTGAACAACTGGAACCGCGAGCACATCTGGAAATACGGAAGCCTGCTCAAGCCGGGCGACCTGCTTGACAAGGTCCTCGAAGGACCCTTCGACACGTCCGCCTACGTGGAATATCTTGAGAAGAAATACAGCGAGATCTACGGTCTGTAGAGCGGATGCTTTGATCGGGCCGCAAAACGGGAGGAGTGAAGCGGAATGGCGCTGATAGATCTTGAGACAGCAATAAAGGAGAGACATTCGGTCCGGAAGTACGATCCGGCGCCTCTTTCAAACGCGGTCAAGGGGGCCTTGATCGACTGCATAGAGGAGTGCAACCGCCTGTCGGGCCTGCATATCCAGCTTGTGACCGAGGAGCCCGAGGCCTTTACCGGCGGAATGGTGAAATACGGCGCGTTCTCCGGCGTGCGGAACTATATCGCGTTGATCGGCCGGAAATCCGACAGCCTGGACGAGCTCTGCGGCTACTATGGCGAGAAGATCGCTCTCCGTGCGCAGCAGATAGGTCTCAACACCTGCTGGGTGGGCATGAAGGTGAAGAACGTCCCCGGCGCGTACAAGCTGGGGAAGGACGAGAAGCTCTGCCTGGTGATCGCCGTCGGCTACGGTCTTGAGGACGGAAAGCAGCACACGTCCAAGACTGCCGATCAGATCAGCAATCTCAAGGAAGGCGATCCCGACTGGTTCCGCTCGGGCGTGGAAGCCGCACTTCTCGCTCCGACCGCGATGAACCAGCAGAAGTTCAGGATCGAGCGCCACGGCCGCAGGGTCTCCGCCAAAGCCGGCCTCGGATTCTTCACCAAAGTCGACCTCGGCATCGTGAAGTACCACTTCGAGATCGGCGCCGGGACGGAGAACTTCAGCTGGAGATAAAAACATAGATAAGATCGAGCAAAGCTGTCTCAGAACTGCGATGTCCCGGGACAGCTTTTTTCGTGCTATGTTTTCGGAAGAATAAGAATGGAAGATAATGACAATGGCGCATACATATTTCGAGGTCAGATATGAATGTGACGCTCAAGCTGCTGAAATCCGAAAGAAAAGCCTGAGTGCAGCCGAGCTTTTTTCTGCGTGCGCGAACAGCTTTGCCGAATTGTTTGCAATCGCTTGATCACAGAGACAAATCTCACTGCTTCTGCTTCACCGCCTGCTTCTTCGGAA
>JAFWFF010000265.1 GCA_017515765.1 Bacillota bacterium
CAGACGCAGGACGTTTTCCGGCAGGCAGCCGCGTCTGTCGCCCCCGCGAAACGGCCCGCCGACGCCGGGATCCTGTCCGGGACCTATGAGGAGATGTTCTCCAACTGGAGGAACAAACTCGCGCTCGCCGCCGAGACCGGGGACCGGCATCTGGCCTATATGAGTCTTGTAAACTGCGCGGGGATGCTGAAGGATATCTCGGACGAGGCGGAGATCGGAAGCTACGATCCCATGTCCCTCTACGATCCGCAGGATCTTCCCGGGACGAGCGCGCGCTTTGACGCGTTGCTGGACGAATACCTGCTGGAATATAGGAAAGTCGGTCTGACCGCAAAGCGCTTCCCGGACGCGCAGGCTTTCGTCCGGGCCTACCTGGAAACGTAAAACCGGACAAAAAAGGGATAGAGCTGCAATACACAGCAAAGCTTGCTGTATGTTGCAGCTCTATCTATTTGCTCGTTAATTTCCTTACTTAACCAGCTCGATGATCGCCATCTCAGCGGCGTCACCGCGGCGCGGGCCCGTACGGATGATGCGGGTATAACCGCCGTTTCTGTCCTGATAGGACGGTGCGATTTCATCAAAAAGCTTTACGACGACGTCTTCCTTCGTCACAAAAGCCATAACCTGACGGCGAGCGGCCAGAGTGCCCTTCTTACCCAGGGTAACCATCTTCTCCGCGATGGGACGTACTTCTTTGGCGCGGGTAACGGTGGTTTCGATCTTGCCGTTCTCCAGCAGGAAGGTCACCATTGCCCTGAGCATTGCCATTCTATGATCGGTCGTTCTGCCGAGCTTGCGTGGCATAGACATTTCCTCCTTTGGTGGGGCGTGAAAAGCTCACGCCCTTTTAATCATCGTTCTTCTGAAGAGACAGGCCCATGGCGTTGAGCTTATTGATGACTTCCTCAAGGCTCTTGCGGCCGAGATTGCGGACCTTCATCATATCCTCTTCGGACTTGTTGATCAGATCTTCTACCGTATTGATGCCCGCGCGCTTGAGGCAGTTGAAGCTGCGCACGGACAGATCGAGCTCTTCGATCGTCATTTCAAGGACCTTCTCATAGTGCGCCTCCGCATGTTCCACGACGGTGGACTGTGCGCTGACTTCCTCAGACAAGTCGATGAAATGTACAAGAAGATCGCTCAGGATCTTCGCGGACCAGGAGATCGCCTCCTGCGCGGTCAGGGTAGAGTTCGTCCAAACTTCCAGGATCAGCCTGTCGTAATCTGTAACATTACCTACACGCGTATTTTCAACGGCATAGTTTACCTTGTACACCGGGGTGTAGATCGAGTCGACCGGGATCATCCCGATGACCGACTGCGCCGGCTTGTTGCGCTCGGACGGCACGTAGCCGCGTCCGTGATTCAAGGTAAGCTCCATATTCAGTCTGGCGTCGGGACCAAGGGTCGCGATATGCCAGTCCGGGTTGAGGATGTCGACTTCGCCGTCGGACTTGATATCGCCCGCGCAGACGTCGCACTCGCCGGTCGCATTGATGTAGACCA
>JAFWFF010000266.1 GCA_017515765.1 Bacillota bacterium
GCGATGGGCGTACCGCTTTTGCTCGCGGCTGAAGGGAAGACTGACGCGGCTCAAACGTTCCTCGCCGAGATCGAAGTCAGCAAAGCGGCCGTGCTGGGCGGGCCGCTGCTGATAAGTGACGAGAGCGTCTTGACCGTATTCGGATTCGGTGATGACGGAGCAATGGAAGAAAAATAGCCCGTTCAGGCGTTCCTGCCCGTGCGGCAGGCGATCGCCTTCGCGGCGAATCCCGCGGTGCCTTCACCGGCTGCAGCGTCAATGTTCTCCGTGAACTCGCCGCCGGCTCCGTACATTTGGCCGAGGGACGCCAGGACTTCGTCTGAACAGGTATAGTAGTTCGCGGTGATATAGTCCCGGAGTTTCACGACCAGAGCCTGTGCCTCGTCAGAGGCGGGCGGTAGGTCTTTGACCGCACTGAATTCACAGAAGATCTTCATGAGGCCTGCCGCTGCGTCCTGCATGCCGGCGGCGGTCCTGCCGGAGGTCTTCTTTTCATATTCCGCGTACTCTGGGGTGCCGCCCCAGGAAGCCTTGGCCTGCCTGGCGTATTCCTCTATCTTCTTCGTATCAAAAGGTTTGAAATCCACAGTGTCCTCCTTCTTTTCAACGAGCCCGCGCGCCAGGTCTATGATCGCGCCGAGCCTCTCACGTTTAAGTTCCAGCAGGGCTATCTGCTGGGCGAGCGCTTTTTCCCGGTCGAAATCCGGGCTTTCGGTCATCTCCCGTATGTCTTTCAGCGGGAACCCGAGCTCCCTGAACAGCAGGATCTGCTGGAGCTTCTCCAGAGCAGCGCCGTCGTAGAGCCTGTAGCCGGCTTCGGTGTACCCGGCCGGCCTTAGCAGGCCGATCCTGTCATAATACTGCAACGCCCTGATGCTCACGCCCGTAAGGCGGCTGACTTCGTGAACTGTCATCATTTCAGGTACCTCCCTGTGAACATCATAAACTATTACGTTACGTCAGAGTCAAGGGGAAGATTATCTTTTTAGGAGGAACCGCCCGGCATCAAATAGAAAAACTCCCCGCTGAATGGTATAATTATAAAAGCCGCCCTGCGCGGCTCAGGAGGAACGATGATCAAAATATGCATTTTCGACCTTGACGGTACGCTGGCGAAGACTCAGGCTTCGATAGCGAGGCCGGTGAACATGACGCTCAGGCACTTCGGTCTTGAGGACCGGCCGGTCGAGGCGTTCAACTACTACGCGGGAGACGGCCTGAAAAAGTCGCTCGAGCGCGCTTTGATCGACGCAGGAGATAAGGAGGCGTCGCATCTGGAGGAAGGCTTCCCGATGTGCAGGCGCTGGATGGAGGAGGATCCCTTCTATCTGGTGGAGCCCTATCAAAACATCCCCGAGGCGCTCCGGACGCTCAGGGCAAACGGCGTAAGGACAGCGGTCCTGACCAACAAAGTGCACGCCGCGGCGGTGAAACTGCTCGGGACGCTCTTCGGGGAAGACGCCTTTGATCACATACAGGGGCAGGTCGAGGGAATACCGATAAAGCCCGACCCCGCAGGGATCTACGAGATACTTAACAGGTTCGGCCTGGGTAAGGACGAATGCCTGTACTTCGGAGACACGAACACCGACATGCGGACCGCGCACAACGCCGGAGTGACCGCGGTCGGGGTGACCTGGGGCTTCAGGCCTAGGATCGAACTTGAGGAGAACAAAGCCGATATCATTATTGACGATCCGAGCGAGATACCCGCGCTCTGCGGGATCGCGGAGTGACAGCAGGAGGAGAGACCATGATAATAAAGAACGGAACCATCTACGACGCGGTGAACCGCGAACCATATATCGCCGACATCCAGGTGGAGGACGGCAGGATCAAAGCGATCGGAAAAGACCTGGCC
>JAFWFF010000267.1 GCA_017515765.1 Bacillota bacterium
ACGGGCATGAACTATATGATCATCCACATCTTCCTGATCTTCGCGCTGAACGACATCACGACGTCGCTGGAGTTCATGCGGGACGAGGAGGTCAGCCTGATGCCGAAGATGACTTTCCTGATCCTGTCGCTGGTGCTCTGCTACGGATGCCTCATGGCCCTGGGACGCTACGGCGCCATCCACAAGCGCATCAAAGGAGTGTTCATCGTCCGCATGGCTGCTTTCGGTGCCGCGTTCGTCGCGCTCATGCTGGTCTTCAGGGAGAATATGTATGTGAACATCGCTCTGACGGTCTGCTATGTATTCCTGATATTCCTTATGCTTTGGCGCCTTGCAGGGCATCTCGACTGGCACAAAAAGAGCCGCCCTGAGGCGGCTCACGGGGATGCTGTATCGCCGGAAGATACCGGCGCACCTGATGAAGACGATCAGTCTGTGAACAGTGCGGTGGAATAGTATCTGTCGCCGCTGTCCGGGAGGAGGGCGACTATGGTCTTGCCCTTGTTCTCCGGGCGTTTGGCGAGTTCGATAGCTGCGTGAAGGGCAGCTCCCGAGGATATGCCGACGGAGATGCCCTCTTTCTTTGCGAGCAGTTTGGCTGCCGCGAAGGCGTCGTCGTTCTCCACGGGGAAGACCTCGTCGTAGACCTTGGTGTTCAGCACGTCCGGAACAAAGCCGGCGCCGATGCCCTGGATCTTATGGGCGCCGGCGTGCCCCTCCGACAGCACGGGGGAGGAAGCCGGTTCGACCGCGACGACTTTGATAGACGGGTTCTGCTCCTTAAGGAACTCGCCGGCGCCGGTGATCGTTCCGCCTGTCCCGACGCCCGCGACGAAGATGTCGACCTTGCCGTCCGTGTCGTTCCAGATCTCCGGGCCTGTCGTGGCCTTGTGGATGGCGGGGTTCGCCGGGTTGACGAACTGGCCGGGGATGAAGCCTCCGGGTATCTCCTGCGCGAGCTCCTCAGCCTTCGCGATAGCGCCCTTCATTCCCTTGGCGCTTTCGGTCAGGACGAGTTCCGCGCCGTAGGCCTTAAGGATGTTTCTGCGCTCCACACTCATGGTCTCGGGCATCGTGAGGATGATGCGGTAGCCCTTGGCTGCGGCGATGGCCGCGAGGCCGATGCCCGTGTTGCCGCTCGTGGGTTCTATGATCACCGAGCCCTCCTTCAGGAGGCCCTTCGCCTCCGCGTCCTCTATCATCGCCTTGGCGATCCTGTCCTTGACGCTTCCGGCCGGGTTGAAGTATTCTGTCTTGATTATGAGCGTGGCCTCGAGACCGAGCGCCTTCTCAATATTCACCGTTTCGATGAGCGGCGTCCCGCCGATGAGCTCAGTGATGCCTTTAAAGATCTTTGCCATCGCAGTTTCCTCTCTTTCTTGCTCTGACCGCTTAGCCGCGGCCCTTTATTTCAGTGCCGCGAACCCGGCTTCGAGATCCGCGATGATGTCGTCTATATGCTCGGTCCCTATGGACAGGCGTATCGTGTTCTGATGGATGCCCTGATTCTCGAGCTCAGCCTCAGAGAGCTGGGAGTGGGTGGTCGTCGCCGGATGGATCACCAGGCTCTTGACGTCCGCCACGTTCGCGAGGAGCGAGAAGATCCTGAGCGCGTCGATGAACTTCCACGCCTCCTCTTTGCCGCCTTTGATGTCGAAGGTGAAGATCGATCCGCCGCCGTTCGGGAAGTATTTTTTGTAGAGCGCGTTCTGCGGATGATCCGGGAGGGACGGGTGGTTGATCTTCTCGACCAAAGGATGCGCGGCCAGGTATTCGACGACCTTCGCGGTGTTCTCGGCGTGGCGCTCGAGCCTGAGCGACAGGGTCTCTACTCCCTGGAGCAGAAGGAACGCGTTGAAGGGCGAGATCGCTGCGCCCGTGTCTCTGAGCAGGATCGCCCTCACGTAGGTGACGAAGGCCGCGGGACCCACAGCGTCAGCGAAGGAGATCCCGTGGTAGCTGGGATTGGGCTTAGCTATCGGGGCGTATCTGTCGGCGTTCGCCTTCCAGTCGAAGTTGCCGGAGTCGACTATGATGCCTCCGAGCGTCGTGCCGTGGCCGCCGATGAATTTGGTCGCGGAATGAACCACTATGTCGGCTCCGTGCTCGATCGGCCTG
>JAFWFF010000268.1 GCA_017515765.1 Bacillota bacterium
GGATGCTCGACCATATACTCTCCGGAACCGACTACCCATTTCGGCACCCAGTACTGGATGTGCTGGTCGGCATTGTCCCTGTTCTGCTCGAGGATGCCGATCCAGAGAAGATGATCTATGATCTTCTGGGCTTCCTCCTCGGTCATCCCGTTCTTCTGAGCGAGCTCCGGCGTGGTCCTTCCGACGCGGCGCTTCTCAAAGCTCAGCATGAACTTCACTTCTTCCTTGGTCAGCAGCCTGTCAAGGATCCAGAAGTCCATGTGGTTCTGCTTCATGCCGCCCGGGAGCTTCCTCGGGATGTTGTCCGTGATCATCAAAGCGAGCTTTTTGACGAGTTTCGCCTTTTCGGGATCCTCGCATACGTGCCCGTCGACCGGATAGTCGCGCTCGTTAACGTGTATTCTCGGGTTTACTTCTTTAACCATCTCAATCTCCCATTTCTACAGGATAGGTATCTTGATCTTCATATCGCTCGTCGGGTAGGTGCTGCAGGCGTGAACGTAGTTGAAGTCCTTGTCCGCTCCGCGGCGGCCGTCTCCCTCGGGAATCACATAATACTCTCCGGAAAGGACCTTGGTGCGGCAGAGCCCGCACTCACCGCTCCGGCAGGAGGTCTCGATCAGAATGCCGGCTCTCTCGAGCGCTGTCACAAGGCTCTCGCAGGCTTTCGCGGGGATCACTTCCTCGCTTATGCCCCTTACCACCGTGAGGTCAAAAGTCTTGTCGGCCAGTTCCTTCGGATAGTCCTCAAAGGCTGTGACGTCTTTGATCGATCCGAACACCTCGAAGCGCTGCCTTCTGGCGGGCACCTCAAGCTTGGCGAGCTCTCCCCGGAGGAATTTGTACATGACCTGAGGTCCGCAGATGAAATAGCTCGTGTCGCCCTTGCTGTATTTTTTGATCAGTTCGGCGGAGAGGAAGCCTCTCTCGCCCTGCCAGTCAGGCTCGTCTCCGGAAAGGACGTTCACCACGTGCACGTGCTCTCCCTCAAGCTTATCGAGCTCGTCCTTAAGGATGATATCGTTGGAATTCACGGATCCGTAGAGGATCGTGAGATCAGCGTCCATCGTGCCGTGGGCGATCTCCTTCGCCATGGAGGCAAAGGGTGTGATGCCCACGCCTCCTGCCAGGGCGACGATGTTCTTAGCGTCTCTCAGCGGTTCATAGAAGAACTGTCCGCAGCCCATCGTTCCTCTGATCGCGTCGCCCACAGCGAGCCTGTCGTTCGCGTAGTCCGCGACGTATCCGTCGCCTTTGGAGCGCCTTACCGTGATCTCAACGAAGGATTTCTCCGCTCTCGCCTCGAAAGGCGCGGATGAGATCGAATACGGTCTCGAGATGATATGTCCGTCGATCGGGAACTCGAGGGCGATATACTGTCCCGCGTAGAAGAAGGGCAGCTTCTCCCCGTCCGCTCTCTCGAACCTTATGGTCTTGGCGGTCGGGCTCGCGTCCCTGATCTCGGTCACTACCAGGTCGAGCTTGCCGGGATGCCAGGCCTTGGCGACCTCTTTGATCGGGTCGACGGTCTCGGGTACTGGTGAAGCCTTTTCGAAGGCCTCGAGCCTTGCTTTGGTAACGCGGGAAGCGCCGCCCACGTCTTTCAGAAATCCTTTGATCTTCATTTCGCGGCCGCCTCCTTTCTCGTGATGTCGTCAAGCACATTCTTGGCTGCTTTCCTTCCGTTGGTCACTGCCGGGCCCATTCCGTCTCCGGATATCTGATGCGCTCCGGAGAACTCGAGGCCTTCAATGAACTTCTCGGCTTCGGCTGTCTGCAGCCTCGCGACTATGTGGTCTTCCATCGTGTGGGAATAGCCGTAGATGCAGCCGTTCCACATTCCGGTATAGCGGGCCACGGTCATCGGGGTCTCTATTACGATCTCCAGAACGTGGTCAAGGAGGTTGAATCCCAGATATTCGCTCATCTTGTCGATCAGCTGCTTCGCGACCTCGTGCTTGACGCGGTCGTAATCCTCGGCAGCGACTGTCTTCCAGCCGCCGACCTGCGGAAGCGTGGTGATCGAATAGGAGCACGTTCCCTCGGGGGTGGCGTCGGGATTGGCAAGGTTGTGGCAGATGCAGGTCACGTAGTTGTAGGGTCCGAGGCCCTTCAGCTCGTCGTAGCATGCGTCCGTATCCATGGTGTCGCCGTGGAAGACGCTGTAATCCTTGATCCCGAGCTCCTCGGCGGTCTTGTCGAGGATCATTATCACGGAGAACGCCGTAAGGCTTATCCTCCTTCCGTTGACCATCTTGATCGCGCCTTCCGGGACTTCCGATATCGGCTCGATCATATGGGTGTAAACCGAGTTCGGGTACGCGGAGCAGATGACGTAATCCGAATGGATCTCGTCCCCCCTCGACGTGCGCACTCCGTAGGCTTTTCCGTCCTTCACCAGGATCTTGTCGACGTTCTGGCGGTATTCGATCTGCACTCCCATGGCCTCGGCGCGCTCAGCCATCTTGAGGCTCATCTCGTGCGAGAACTTGTGCGGGATATACGATCCGTAGCCCACATAGTCCGCCATCAGCACGGCGTAGATCGTGAAGGGCAGATCGGTGAAGCCGCTTCCTACGTAGATCCAGTACGGAGCCAGGAGGTCCAGGGCCTTCTGCGGGAGACCAAAGGTGTCGAGCACCTCTTTGGTCGAATACCCCGCGGTTTTGACAAAGGCCTCGTGCTTCAGGAGCATCTGGACTTTGCTCATCGGGTGGATCGAGAGCTCGTTGACCGAATCGAATACCGTGTGGCAGAGGTTGAGGACTGCCAGGACCTTGTCGTAGGTGCCGGGAACGACCTCGTCCACTTCGCGGGCAAAGGTCTCGAACCCCGGGTGCAGGGTCTTCTCGATGCCCGGAAGAGAAGCGTGGTACGCTTCGGGGACTTTCAGCCAGTCGACGTCGACTCCCATGTCGTCAAAGAACTTGCCGACCTTCAGGCGGTGCTCCTTCGATCCGATGCTCATCATCTCGTGGAGGGACGCCTCGATCTCGATGCCGCCGCGGACGAAGCTCGTCGCGATACCGCCAGGCAGATTGTGGCGCTCCAGGACCAGGACGTCGAGGCCTTTGTCCGCCAGCATGAGGGCCGACGACAGGCCTGCGAGCGCCCCGCCCACCACGATCACATCATAGTGATCTTTGTAAAATTTCATATATACCTCCCCGGCGCAAAAAGAAGGAGCGGACGAATCATCCGTTCCTTCTCTGCGCTTGAATCTTAGAAGAATCTTTCTACCAGTTCTCTGGAGTATTCGGCTGTCTCGTCCATATCGCCGAACGCCATGATCTCGCCTGCGTAGAAGGTGTCGTATTTATCCTGCATGGCCTCGACCTTGTCATACCAGCCCGCGGCGTAGTCTTCGCTGAATACATGCGGGAAATAGTATACGGACCACTCGTTCACAACGTTGGAAGCGGGGTTGTGCATGGTCTTGAGGTCGTCGAGCACGGTCTGCCTGCAGTCCTCATAGGGGACTTCAGCCATGTCTTTGTGCTTTCTGAGGGCGTAGGTCGTGATGACCTGGTCGACGGTGTCTTTCCACCTGCGATAGTATACCATCAGATGGCCGAGTCTCTCCTTGACCATATTGTCGAATACGTAGTAGGAGATCTCCGGATGATCCTCGGGCTTGGTCTCGACCGCGAGAACGTCGTAGCGCTCATAGTCGATCTTGGAGAAGAGCTCTCTCTCGTCGTCGCGGGTGTCGAAGTAGTCGACCATGCCGACCTGTCCGTCGGTCCTTTTGTTCGGGATGTAGAGCGGGGCGGTCACGATGATCTTGTCGTATTCCTCAACGTTTCCGTTGACGGTGACATAGACCTTGCCGTCTTTTCTCTCGACCTTCTCGATCGTGCTGTTCAGGCGGGCGGGGTTCTTGAGGTGGGCGTTCAGCTGCTCCCAGATGTACTGGGTGCCTTCCTTCCAGGTCCAGAGGTTGACCTTGACGAAGTTCATGCAGGTCTGGAAGTCCAGATATTTCAGGACGTAGCCCGCGGGGATCTCATCAAAGTAGCCGTAGCCGAAGGAGGTATAGGGCCCGATCCACACGTCCTGGACGAGCTCGACGTCGTTCTTCTTGCAGAACTCGGAGAACGGGAGGCAGAGGTCCTTCAGGTTCTCGTTCACGCCGGATACCGGCTCTCTTCCGGGAGTTACGGCAAAGCCTTCATAGCGGCCCTCAGCCACTCCCCTGTGGCCGTTTACGTCATATCCTTTATATTTCGTCTCAAGCAGTTCTCCGAACTTCTTGATCTGTTTCTTCATCTTGAGGAGCCTGGGGATCTTCAGGATGTTCTTCTTGGGCTCAAACGGCTCGATAACGTCGCCGCGTCCGTTCTTGTAGTTTCTGTTGAGCTTGGGTCCGTCATGAGTGATGCCGCAGAATTTCTCAACGTCAGCGACCGCGTAGTACGACGGAACGCCCATGATAGCTCCCATCTCATAACGCCTGCCGTTGTAATGCGGGCTCCAGCATTTGCCGCCGACCCTGTCCAGACGCTCAAGGATGGTGTAGTTTTCATAACCTTTCTGCTCGAGGTACATTCCTGCGGACAGGCCTGCGGGGCCGCCTCCGATTATGCAGATGCGAGTGTTCTTATCCATTTGGTTCCTCCTTAGATTTGTTTGTTAATTAACAATTCAGCCTTATTCTACAACCGCTCGGCGGGCTTTTCAACACATCGGGACAAATATTTTTTAACAGCTTTAAAAAATATGTGCGCCGGACTGCTTTAACAAAGCTTCCATGTGTGTTATATTTTTATCACGGAGGGAAAGAAATGCGTTTTGAAAGCTTTGATCAGATGCTGAAATACCGGGCCGGAGAGCGGCCGGAAGCTCCCGCTTTAAGATACGAAGGCAGGACGGTCACCTTCTCCGGGCTCGCGGAACTCGTACGCTCGAGGGCTGAGGAGCTCAGGAGTTCCGGA